>NZ_CATVYQ010000004.1:0-66860 GCF_958348295.1 uncultured Holdemanella sp. | reverse complement strand
TTAACACACTGCTTTTCACAAGCCCAAAGCCATTGATCGTTCCTTCATAAATAGACTGATCATAAATACTTCGACATATGTAGAATAGATTATGTACGTCTTCTTCATTAAAATTATATGAAGTATTCCCTGTGATTTCAATCAGATTCATTTGGTAGTCATGGAAATAGGATTCAAACCTTTCATCCACCTCGACTAACTCAGAAAGCTGTCTAGCTGCATTCCAAGGCCTTTCGCCTGTATAGAATACCAGAATGTGCACCATGGGTAGTTTCTTATTATTCCTATTCTTCTTTAACATTCTGTCATACGCTACAAACTCATATGCTGCCGCTCTTACAACCATTGAAGCATCCACATAACTTTGATTTTCAATAATGAATGCACTATAAAGATTTCTATCATTATACTTACGAATCACATCCACATGCTTTTCTAGATCCATATTCGAATCATTCATCTCTGAATCAAGTTCCATACAGTTTTCAGGTTTAAGAACTCTTTCTCCATTAAAGAAGTCGACAAAATAGGCATTGTTTTCTAAAAACTCCTTCATTATTTTATCTTTAGTTTTATTCATGTGATTTACTCAACTCCCATATCTAATACGAAATAAAAAGAGGTTTTTCGAGAAAACTTGCATTTGTTAAGATATTTTTACAATTAAATATAGAATTTATTAACCAAAATATGTATAATAAGCCCATAAAGGGAGTAGCCTGCACAAATATGTGTTTACAGCTTCGTCAATACGATATTAAATCCGGACTGTGATGAAATGGCAAGACTTTGGTACATAAGACCAGAGTCTTTTTATTTTATCTGGTCCAGGAGGAACTATATGAACATAATTTTATTAGTATTAGGATTTATTCTACTACTCAAAGGAGCCGATTGGTTTGTCGATGGAGCAAGCAGTATCGCATCACGCTTTGGCATACCCCAACTCATCATTGGACTTACTATCGTTGCGATGGGAACGAGTCTACCAGAAGCTTTTGTTTCTATAACAGCCGCTTTAAAATCCAATGCTGCCATTACGATTGGAAATGTTGTTGGAAGTAATATTTTAAATGTAGGAATTATTCTTGGCATTACAGCACTCATTCGTCCTTTACACATTCAAAATAGTACAATCAAATATGAAATGCCATTTATGATACTTGTAACACTTGTATTGATATTATTAGGTATCAACACAACTATTTCTCGTTTAGATGGAATTATTATGTGGTTATTCTTTCTTGGTTACTTATACTACATTTTTAAAATGTTTAAGAATCAAATGGAAGAAACTGAAATCAAACAAACAAACCCATTATTTATTCCACTCGGACTTGTATGTTTAATGGTTGGAAGTAACTTTGCGGTAGATGCAGCCACAAACATTGCCATTTCACTAGGTGTCAGTCAAAGATTTATCGGCCTAACAATCGTTGCCTTAGGAACTTCATTACCAGAACTTGTTACTTCTGTAACGGCTGCAAGAAAAGGCAATGCCGACATTGCGATTGGAAACATCATTGGATCTAATATCTTTAATATCTTATTTGTCGTAGGATCAAGTGCACTTATTACACCTGTACCTTTTGAATCCCACTTTATTATTGATTCCTTTGTCGCAATACTGATTGGTTTTGTCCTTTATATTTGCACTAAAAAAACAAGAGCACTCGACAAAAAAGCCGGTATACTCTTGTTGGTTACATATTTAATTTACTTTATCTATCTTCTTTAATAAATCACGAATCTCTTCTAATAAGACAACAGTGTCATCTTTTTTAGGTTCTTCCTGATCAAGTTGATCATTCGTTGTCTTTTTAAAATGCGCTAAAAACTTCAATGTTGCAAATATACATGCCGCTACAATTAAGAAATCCACAATCGGCATCAATATATCATTTACCAAGGAAGTAACGATTTTCCCACAGCCATATTCATCACATTGCCTTTGGCGATAAACTCTTTAAATTCACTGATTGTTTTATTTGGCTTCATTTATTTCTTCTTATCAAAATGCAAAGTCTGTTTCAAAACTGTTGAACAAGCCAAGTCACCAATGACATTCACACAAGTAGCTCCCATGTCACACAAAGTATTTACTGAAATATAAACACCTAAAATTTGATTTGTTGGAATTCCTGCAATTGGACACAAAGCCGCAAAAGCAGCAATCGCACCACCAGGAACACCTGGAGTACCAATACTTAACAATACGTTACAAGCAAGGACAGTCACCATTGTTCCAATACTTAAATCAATACCTAAAGCTGTCGCAAAGAATGTAATCATAAATGACATCAAAATCGAAACGGCATCCATATTGATCGTTGCTCCTAAAGGTAAAGTTAAAGATGTGATTTCTTCTGGAATACCAATCTTTTCTGAAGCACACTTTAATGAAATGGGAATCGTAGCACTACTTGAACAAGTTCCAAACGCATTCAATCCTGCTGGTGCAATATCTTTAAAAAATTGAATTGGATTGTATTTTCCAAAGAATTTAACCATACCACCATAAATAATAAATGCATATAAATAGAACGTAATATATAAAGCCAATAATACTTGCCCTAATTGAAGCATTGTATCCACACCATTTGAATACATAACTGTCGCAATACATGCGAATACTCCAAATGGAGTCACATACATAATTTTACTAATAATATAAATAGAAATTTGATAAATCGAATCACACAAATTAATAAATGGATCCGCTTTTTCCTTGATAGCCAAACATGCAAGGCCAATAATCACGGCAAACGCAAGAACTTGAAGCATATTTCCTGTTGCGAAAGCTTCTACTGGATTTGAAGGAATAATATTCTGTAAAGTATCCAACAAACCATTAAATGTTGCAGCTTCTACTTGCGTCTTAGTTGCTACAATATGCGCATTCTTACCCAAATGTAACATACGAGGTAAAACCAATCCTAAACCAGATGCCAAAGCTGTTGTACCTGTATACCATAATAAGGCATGTAAACCAACTTTACCTGTTTTGGCAATATCCCCAATTCCAATAATTCCCATCACTAAGCTTGTAAATACAAGTGGGAAAATCATCATTTTTAATGCCGACATATAAATGGAAGCAACAACGCTCAATGCGGTATTTGCCCATTCCGGCATAATAATTCCAACAATAACACCTGCAATCAAGCCAATAAAAATACCAAGTGTTATATTATATCCTTTCTTTTTCATAACTCTCCTCCAATAGTGTAAATATTTTATCATATAACTACATATATGTAAAAATTTACAAATACACTAAAAAAGACACTGCCTAAAACAGTGTCATTTGATTTTCTTCATCCAATCCCTCTAAAGCATTCATTTCAGCTAACTTTTCAACTAAAGTTTTTGAAAGCTGTGTACGCTTTAATACATCTTCCTTGGAAAGGAATGGTTTTTCTTCTCTAGCCTTTACAACAGATAAGCCTACGTTTGAACCCAAACCATCAATACTTGTAAAAGGCGGAATAATTGCTTTTGGATCATCTGGATCCACAATAAATTCGGTGGCTGCACTACGATTAATACTAATATTTGAGAATCTAAAGCCACGTAAAACCATTTCTAAAGCAAGTTCTAGCGTATCATAAATCGCCAATTCTTTATCACTTGGCTTTTGTGTTTTATCCTCTTTCATATGCTTGATATCCGCCATTCTTTGACGAATGGCAGCCTCACCTTGAATCATTGTCTGCACATCATAGGCATCACAACGAATACTAAAATACATACAATAATAATGTACTGGCATATGCACCTTAAACCACGCAATACGTACAGCCATCATAACATAGGCAACCGCATGAGCCTTAGGGAACATGTACTTGATTTTTGTACAAGAATCAATAAACCATTCCGGTACATTGTTCGCCTTCATTTCAGTAACCCATTCATCTTTTAAGCCTTTACCCTTACGAACACTTTCCATAATCGTAAACGATAATTTTGGCTTAACACCATAACCCATCAAATCAACCATGATATCATCACGACAACCAATAACTTCATTCAACTTACAAGTGCCATTATCAATCAAATCTTTGGCATTTCCAAGCCAGACATCCGTACCATGAGATAAACCAGAAATAGTAACCAATTCCGCAAAGGTTGTCGGTTTTGTAAGTTCAAGAATGCCACGAACAAATGGTGTACCAAACTCAGGAATACCAGCTGCTCCAGTCACTTCATTATATTTTGTCGTATCGATTTTCAGTGATTCTGTCGTTGAGAATATAGCCATAGTCGCCTGATCATTCATTGGAATCTGACGAACATTTACCCCTGTAATTCTTTCCAACATTTTCATAGCTGTAGGATCGACATGACCTAAAATATCAAATTTTAAGATATTATCATGAATCTGATGGAAATCAAAATGCGTTGTCTTCCAAGTCGCATTTGGATTGTTTGCCGGATATTGAACTGGCGTAAAATCATGCACATCCATATCCAAAGGTACAACGACAATACCACCTGGGTGCTGACCTGTCGTTCTTTTGACACCTTCACAACCCTTGGCCAAATCTACACGCTTTGCCTCATTAAAAGGCTCACATTCCATTTCTTCCTCATATCCTTTGACATATCCATATGCCGTTTTTTCCTGTACAGTACCTACAGTACCCGCTCTAAAGACGTGATCATCTCCAAATACTTCTTTAGTGTATGCATGGGCATTTGGCTGATATTCACCTGAAAAGTTCAAATCGATATCGGGAACTTTATCCCCCTCAAAACCTAAGAATGTTTCAAACGGAATATCTTGACCATCTCCACGCATGATTTCTCCACATACTGGACAAACCTTATCGGGTAAATCAAAACCAGACTTAGCTTCATCTCCATCTAAGAATTCATAATGCTGGCAATTCTTACATACATAATGAGGTGTTAATGGATTTACTTCTGTGATATTCGACATTGTCGCAACAAAACTAGAACCTACAGATCCACGTGAACCTACTAGATATCCATCATCATTGCTCTTTTTCACAAGTAAGTGTGAAATATAATAAACTACATAGTAACCATGACCAATGATACTATCTAATTCACGTGTTAAACGCTTTTCAACAATGTCTGGCAAATCTTTTCCATACCATTGGTGAGCTGTTTCAAAACAAATATCACGCAATTTTTGGTCTGAACCTTCAATATCAGGTGGATACAATTTATCTTTGATTGGAAAGATTGGTTCTGTTAATAATTTTAATTTATTCGTATTTTCTACGACAATTTCATATGCTACATCTTCACCCATCCATTCAAATGCCTTCAGCATTTCATCTGTTGTCAACAAATGCTGATTTGGATTGCTCGTAGCTTTGCGCAATTGCTTATTATAAATATATAGTGGGTGCCTTGCATTACCAATTGCCTTGGCATTGATATACACATCTCGAAGACGTTTCTCATTTGGGTTTACATAATGCGCATCACTTGAAGCGATGACCATCTTACCAGCTTCTTTTGCGGTATCATAAATAAATTGTAGATACCATTTTAAATCATCTACATCCGTAATACTTCCACGATCCAATAAATTCTTATAACAGTCCAATGGCTGAAGTTCAATATAATCATAATAGCTCATGGCTGCAAACAATTCTTTTTTACTTCTTGTATGAGCCAATTCAAAAATCTCACCATTTTGGCAAGATGAACCAATCAATAAGTTTCCATTATCCCATTTCTTTGAGATTTCTTCCTTAATAATACGAGGCTGACCATTTTCTTTACCCATACTTACCAAATATTGCGTATGTGATAAAGTAATCAATTCAAATAGCTCTTTTAGGCCATCCTTATTCTTTGCGTATACAGTCATATGATATGGACGATTTCTTTCATAAGGTTTTTTTGAAGAATACTTTTCACATCCCACCTCCATATCAACCAATGTATCTAATGTAGCTTCATGACCTAACTGATTCATCATATTATACATGACTTGTGAAAGCACATCCGCATCATAATCGGCACGGTGAGCTCCTTCACCATCATAACTCACACGATAATGACGACATACACTTCCTAAATTAAAACGCTTTTGATCATCCGGAAGCATTGCATACGATAGTGGTAAGGTATCGATCACTGGATTTGTTAGTTCATCACGACCTGTTTTTCGACATGCTGCATTCATAAAGCCAACATCAAAGGTTGCATTGTGCGCTACTAAAATGGAATCTCCAATAAATTCTAACAATTCATCTAATGCATCTTCAATTGGTTTTGCACGATCCACATCATTTTGAGTAATATGTGTTAAATTTGAAATATGTGCAGGAATTGTTCGTTTCGGATTGATAAACATTTGAAGACGACCTATTTCTTCACGATTTTTGATTTTCACACCACCAAACTCAATGATTTCATCACGAGTGTTAGATAAACCGGTTGTCTCTAAGTCAAATACGACAAAAGTTGCGTCTTCTAATCTTCGATGATCATTATTGTAGACAATATGATATTTAGAGTCTGCCACTAACATTTCACATCCATACAACATTTTGAATTCACGATTCGGATCTTGTTTGACCAAAGCCTCAATCTTATGTTGTGCCATTGGAAAAGCTTGTACAACCTGGTGATCACACACACCGATAGAATCCATTCCCCAATCATAGGCTTGTTGAATAAATTCTTCGATAGCACAAACACCATCCATTTCAGAAAAATTAGAGTGTACATGCCACTCTGTTCTTTTCACCTTGGCATGATCCTCTCTTCTCTTTTCTTGCGTGATTTCAAGCTTACGTACCATAAAAGAATCACACTTAGAAAATGAATCATAAACAACTTCTCCAGTTAAAACAACATGCATACCTTTTTTTACAGCCTGAATTTCCTCAATGGGACATCTAGCCCCTTCAAAACGTTTAGCAACGATTGCATCATCATAATCACTGATATATAACATCTGCAATGTTTTGCCACTTTTCATCACACGATTATCAATGTCAAAAATATGTCCTTCAATTTGTACATTTGAAAAACCAACTTGTAAATCCGCAATCTTATATGTTGTAGCCGATTCTTTTTTATAACTATTCGAAGATGAATATTGTTTCTTCACCGACTCTTGTTTAACAGGTGTTGCAACAACCTGAACTTTTGCCGTTTCAATCGCAATATCATCCTCTACTTTTTTACATACAATTTCCTGATTAATCCCTACCTCTTTTAATTTTTTAATTAAATTAGGCAAAGCCAAATTTAATGCTGAAAGTCTAGCCTCATCTCGTGTAGAAAAACAAATTGTATCATTTTCTAAATAAGGATGAAGAAAACGAAAATCTTTAACATCACTATACTTTTCTACAAAGTGATTCACATAACGATCTAATTCATCCATTTCTACCGCATTATTTTTAGAATGAATATGCAACTTTACATGTGCATGTAAAGCAAGCTGAAGTTTTGTGATGATCCGTTCATAAACATCTAAAGGAATTACATTTTCAAATTCTATATAAAAATCAACTGTTTTATGTGCCGTATGAAAGACGGGGTTTTCATAAAATGAAGCATTTTTAAAATAAGAATATAATTCCGAATCCAATAATTTTTCAAATACTTCCATTTTATTTAGCCATCTTTTCAAAAGCATCCTTAGCGGCTTTTTGTTCTGCTTTTTTCTTTGTGCTGCTCGTTCCTTGACCTAATAAAATATCATCTAAATAAACCCCCATCGTAAATGTAGGCGCATTACTTGGGCCTGTTTCCTCTAATAATTTATATTGAATTGTTTTTCTAGAATCCGCCTGAATCACTTCTTGTAAGTGTGTTTTATAGTCTGTAACAGCTTCACTTTTTTCTTGTTTGAACACTGGCTTCATGTATTTTGTCAAAATTTCATCGCATACATGATATCCTTGATCAATATAAATAGCTCCAATACATGCTTCAAACTGATCAGCTAAAATACTTTCTCTATTTCTGCCACCTGTTTTTTCTTCACCTACACCTAGACGCAAGAATTCATACCAGCCTAATTGTCTATTTAATACAGCTAGTGTAGATTCACAAACTGTCTGTGCGCGAAGCGTAGTCATTTGTCCTTCACGCATTTTTGGTTTCATCAAGAAAAGCTGAGTCGCACTCCAAATTTGTAAAACAGAATCCCCAATAAATTCAAGTCGTTCATTATCATCCATTTCACGATGATGTTCATTGGCATAAGAAGAGTGTGTACATGCCTCTAAATAAATATCCTCATTTTTATATTTATATCCATTCGCCTTTAACCAATCAATAAACTTTTCCATTTTATTCTTCTCCTTTTTTAAGATCTTCTAATACACAAGCTGGGACAAAGCCAGCAATATCCTGTCCATATTTAAAGAGTTCTCGTACGTTTGAACTTGAATACAAACTGTATTCAGGTCGCGTAAACAAACAAACTGTTTCAATATTCTCATCCAATCTTGCATTCATAAACGCCATATTTTGCTCGTATGTACAATCCACTCCATTTCGAATTCCACGTACCAGCACAGTAGCATTTACACTTTTACAAGCCTCTACTACTAATCCAGATTGAATTTTACATGTTACATTCGATAAATGTTTTGTCGATTCATTCAACCATTTTAATCTTCTTTCCTCAGTAAATTCATTATTCTTATCTGAATTTGGAGAAATAAATACAACCAATTCATCAAATAATTTACTAGCTCTTTCAATAATATCTAAATGCCCATAAGTAACTGGGTCAAACGTTCCACAAAATGCCGCTACTTTCATTCTTCATTCTCCTTTTGATAATAAGAAATACGCGTAATACCATATGTCTTTTCTTTATATTTTGTAAAGGAAGCCATTCTTTCTGGCCAAATCTCTTCTTCAAGGCTTTCCACAACAATAATTCCATCTGATTTCACAATATTTAAATCATCTAATTTTTGAATCAATTTTTCATTCTCCTGTTTTGCGTAAGGTGGATCAATATAAACCACATCATATTGCAATGTAAGACGATCCAATACACTAAAGATATTCCCACAAATAATTTTTGTTTCTTTTTCTGCCTTTAAACTTTTAACGTTCTCCTTAATCACAGAAACAGCTCCTTTATTATTATCCACTAAAGTTGCATGATTCATGCCACGACTTACAGCTTCTAAACCCATATTTCCAGTTCCACTATAACAATCCAAAAAATTACCACCATCAAATAAATTTCCTAAACTCGAAAAAATTGCACCTTTAATTTTATCTTGTGTCGGTCTAGTCGCATCATTTTTAGGACTTTTTAATGATCTAGAACCATATTTTCCTGCCACTATTCTCATGATAAACGATCCATCTCCTTTCGTCTGATTGAACAAATACAATTTTGTGCCAACCCCATCGTTAGCATAATAGATATCACGCTGGTTCCTCCACTACTAATAAATAATAATGGAACACCTGTAAAAGGAATCAGACAAGCAACTCCCCCTGCATTTAAGAAAAAATGCATAAATAAGTAAACTCCAGTTCCTCCTAATATAACCTTATACATATCTTCACTCGTTTTGAATGCATAATAAAACAAGCGATATTCAATAATTCCATATAAAATAACAATTCCTAACAAGCCAAAAACGCCTGTTTCTTCTATCAATACAGCCAAGATATAATCGTTGTCTGCCTGCGTTAAATATCCATATTTACGTGCTGAGTTTCCAATACCTTTTCCAACAATATTTGAACTTGCGATTCCATATAAAGAATTGGCAGGCTGATATCCATCTCCATATACATCAGTATATGGATCTTTAAAGTTCTCAACTCGTACTGCAATATGTGCAAACGGTGTACTTTTTAAGACTTCAGATCCAATATTTGTGAATCCAAATAAAGCAACAACTGCGATAATTACTGCATACACTAGGAATTTAAGTCTACGTTGCATATGTTGCAAAACAGGATATTTAGGAATCATAATACAAGACAAAAAAGTAAAGCTAATAATAACTAATGTTCCTATATCTTTTTGACAAAATATAATAATACAGATACAAATAAATACGATCCATGCTCTTTTAAAAAGTTTACCCTTATCTTTTAACATAGATGTTTTCTTCTTTGCACGATATAGACATGTAGCACATATAATAATAATGAATGGTTTTGCGAATTCACTTGGCTGCAAAGATATACTCCCAATCTGTATCCATGCATGACTTCCCCCAATTTCCGGAAATGCGAACGGAAGCACCATTATAAACAAACAAATTGGAATAATAAGTATTTCTAGCGCTGAATACCAACCAAAGCGAAACATTTTATTCATAAATAACATCGCAATATATCCACAAATCATAAATACACACTGCTTAAAAACTACTGTTTTTACAATATCCGGCGCATATGTAGTTTTACCAACATTAGTTGAAACTATTGTGAATGTACCAATCAACAAAAGAAGCATAACCGCCCAATTGATATATTTATCACACTTTGGATCTAATGCCAAAAGCGATGATTTTTCCCTCTTTTTTTGTTTGGACATGAAAATCCCCCTATCATAAATTCTATTTTATCATATTTTCAAAAATCATTTGTCAATAATTCGAAAATGCTATAGAATACATTCGAGGATGATTACTATGAAAATAACAAGCAAAGATATTATTTTAGATACAGATGAAAGAATTCGCATGCGCAGTGAACCTGTTACATTACCTTTGTCTAATGAAGATAGAGAACTTTTACAGGCTATGCTAGATTATGTACGCAATTCACAAGATGATAAACTTTCACAAGAAGAAGGACTACAACCTGCTGTTGGTATTGCAGCTGTTCAAGTTGGTGTTTTAAAACAAATGATTGCAGTTGTGGTTCCATATGAAGATGGTGTAGATGAAGTTGCATTAGCCAATCCAAAAATCATTTCTGAATCTGTACAAAATGCATATTTAGATAACGGAGAAGGTTGTTTATCTGTAAAAGGCGAACATCCAGGTCATGTTTTCCGTCATGCAAGAATCAAAGTTCGTGGTTATGATTTAATTCAAGATAAAAATGTTACTATATCTGCAGAAGGCTATTTTGCGATTTGCCTTCAACACGAAATCGATCACTTGTCAGGTACACTTTTCTATGATCATATTGATGCCAATAATCCTTGGAAAAGCGATGATGAGGCAGAAGTCATTTAAGCTTCTGCTTTTTTAAATTGCATAGCTTTGCTATAATAAAAATAGAGTCATTAATTTATAGAAAGAGGTCGAATATGCCAAAAACACAAGAACATACGTTTGGGCATGCATCGAACAAAAAACCATATCATGCAAAAAATCACGTTGAAAAAGGTGATACTTTGATCTATGCCTTAGGAGGCTTAGGTGAAGTTGGTAAAAATATGTATTGCTACGAACACGAAAATGAAATCTGTATCGTAGATTGTGGCGTTTTGTTTCCAGGTGATGACTTACTAGGTGTAGATTATGTTATTCCTGATTATCATCATTTGATTCGCATGAACAAAAAAAGAAAGTTTTTAGTAATTACCCATGGTCACGAGGACCATATTGGAGGAATTCCATTTTTATTAAAACAAGTCCAAATTGATGCAATCTATGCACCTCGTTTCGCAAAGGCTTTGATTCTTAAAAAGTTAAGTGAACATAAAGGACTAGAAAAAACAAAAATTATAGAAATCGATGAAAACTCAAGCATTACCACAAAATATTTTAAAGTTGGTTTTTTCAATACCATCCACTCAATCCCAGATTCTTTAGGTGTACATATCACATGTCCTAATGGATCTATTGTCCATACAGGTGACTTTAAATTTGACTTAACACCTGTAGGGACAAATGCAGACTACCAAAAAATGGCTTTCATTGGAGTTACAAAACCAGATTTATTGATGTCTGATTCTACAAACTCTGGTGTTGAAGATTTCTCTATTTCAGAAAGAAAAGTTGCTAATGAAATCCAAGATATCATGCGTAAAACAAAACAACGTCTAATTGTTGCTACATTCGCATCTAACGTACATCGTGTTGCCCAAATTATTGAGGCTGCTACTAAATTTGGTAGAAAAGTTATTGTATTTGGACGTAGTATGGAAAACGTTGTGGATATTGGAAGAAAAATGGGTACAATCAAAGTTAAAAATTCAGACTTTTTAAGTCCTGAAGAACTTGCTTATACACCAGATGATAAAGTATGTATTATCTGTACAGGAAGCCAAGGTGAACCACTTGCAGCTCTATCAAGAATCGCAAATGGAACACATCGTTTTATTCACTTAAAACCAGGTGATACAATCGTATTCTCAAGTAATCCAATTCCAGGAAACCAATCAAGTGTCAATCGTGTTATTGATAACCTGTTTAGATCCGGAGCTACAGTACTCACAAAATCTATTTTAAATAACTTGCATACAACGGGGCACGCTTCAAAAGAAGAACAAAAACTAATGTTGCAACTTGTACGTCCAACATATTTTATGCCAGTTCATGGTGAATATAAGATGTTGATGCAACATAGACAAACGGCTATGGAAACTGGTATTCCAAAAGATAACATCTTTGTATGTGCAAACGGTGATATCCTTATTTTAAGAGATCACAAAGTACTACAAAGTGATTGGCGATACCAAGGCGATGATATCTATGTAGATGGAAATGATATTTCCGGACTATCCACTGCTGTATTAAAAGATCGTCGTATTTTAGCTGACAATGGTTTAGTTGCCGTTATTTTAGCTATTGACTCTAAAGAAAATAAAATCTTAATGAGACCCGTTATCGTATCACGTGGATTTATCTTTATTAAAGATTCTCAGGGATTGATCAAAGAAGCTGAATATATTGTAAATAATTCACTTCAAGAAAAGATGAAAGAAAAAACAACTTTCTCTGAAATCAAAAACTGTGTACGCTCTACATTAGAACCATTCTTATATAAGAAAACACATCGAAATCCTATCGTGATTCCAGTTATTTTGAATTCAAAACAAACAATGGAAGAACTTCAGAAGAATCGTAAAAATTTCCACGGAAGAAAACCAAGAGTTACAAAGGCATCCTAGTGATGTCTTTTCTTTTTTATGTTAAAATAATGCCATGACAAAGTTTCAGAAACAAATGTTTATCATTATCACTATATTATTTGCGGTTGTCCTTAGTATGGCTTCATCTTTAACTATCGCAAAAAATCTAGAACCTGATAAATTAAACGTGCAATACAAAACATTACAAGATTCTAAAATTCCTGAATCCATGAACGATGTCTCTATCGTTTATTTCACAGATCTGCAGTATGGCAAGTTTGAAAACAAAAAAAGAGCTAATAAGCTCTTTGATAAAATCGAACATTTAGATCCAGACATCATTATTTTTGGTGGAGATCTATTTGATGAAACATGCCAAATGAATCAAGAAGACATTGATTATATTACTAGTAAATTATCAAAAATCACCGCGCCATTAGGTAAGTTTTGTGTGCTAGGAGAAAAGGATGAAGCAAATAGCAATGTTGTTCGTTCCATATTGAATCAATCCCAATTTGAAATCTTAGAAAACGAAACAATTCTTCTGACAAATCAAAAGAAAGATGGCATTACATTAAGTGCATTATCAAATACACCAGATCCAAGTAAAATTTCTACAGCAGATGCACAATATAACTTGTTAGTTACACATATGCCAGATACATTAATAAATGAAGATTTATCCACAAAATCCATATCCTTAGCATTATGTGGACACTCGCATGGGACACAAATCACATTCCCTATTTTAGGAGGATATAAAACAATAGATGGCGCAAAATCATTAAATCGCTCTCATGCTAAAAAGCTTTCCTTTCCATATATCATTTCATCTGGTGTTGGCTGCACACATGTAAATCTTCGTTTTATGTCGACTCCTGAAGTCTATTATTTTATGCTACAAAGTAAATAAACACAAAAAGGTCCTTATGGACCTTTTAAAATAGAATTTTTCGTGTTGCCGGTGTACAAGATGCGATCAATTTTCCATCTTTGTAAGATTTTAATACTGGCGCATCCAAATTTAAAGCTTCATGGTAATTTTTAGCATCCATCACGACAAAACTTGCCGGATTTCCTTCTTGAATTCCATAGCTATCCCCTAAATGCAAAGTTTTGGCTGCATTTGTCGTTACAAATTTATATGAATTTAAAATTTCTTCATATCCCATCATATGTCCAGTATAGATTCCCATATACACAGGATCACGCATATTTCCACTTCCCATTGGATTCCAAGGATCAAAAATATCATCCGTTCCAAAAGAAACATTACATCCAGCTTCTGTTAATTCCTTAACTCGTGTTAATCCACGACGCTTAGGATATGTATCTGCACGACCTCCTAAATGAACATTTACACATGGATTAGCCACGAAATTTATGTTTGACATTTTTAAAATACGCATTAATCGAATCATATAAGCATTATTATACGAATGCATAGCCGTTGTATGGCTGGCCGTTACTTGATCTTTCATGCCAGTTTCATAAGCAAGTGTAGCCACTGTTTCAAGTCCACGACTAGCTTCATCATCAATTTCATCGCAATGAATATCAATTAGCTTTCCATACTTTTGAGCTAATTCAAAACAAATTTTTAAAGATTCGACCGAATATTCACGCGTAAATTCAAAGTGAGGAATAGCTCCAGCTGCATCTGCCCCCAATTTCAAAGCTGTTTCCAACAATTCTTTTCCTTTTGGATAACTCAAAATTCCATATTGAGGAAAAGCAACAATTTGAATGTCCATGAAATCCTTCACTTCTTCTCTCAATTCCAAGATAGCTTCTAAAGCCGTTAAATTTGGATCATTGATATCTACATGCGTACGAACATGTTGAACACCATGACTTGCCTGCATACGAATGACTTTGTTTACACGATCCATCACATCTTTTTTTGTTAAAAACTCCTTACGTTCTTCCCAACGCTCAATACCTTCAAATAGAGTTCCCGACATATTCCAATGTGGTTGACCAGCTGTCAAACAAGTATCTAGATGAACATGAGATTCCACAAAAGGTGGAAGAATAAGTTTCCCTTCTAGATCGATCACTTCTTCTTGTGCATATGGCTCTAAATCCTTTTTGATTTCTTTGAATTTTCCATCTTCAATTCGGATACACTTTAATTCTTCATTATTTTCAATACATGCATTTTTTATTAACATTTTATGCCTCTTTCTTTCTTACATATCCAATAAAATAACATATGGCTGCAACTATCATCGCATTTACCGCTGCAATTCCCCAAGCAAGGACATTCGCAACAATAGCCCCAACAATAACACCAACAATATTGAAACTATTAAAATCACCTACATCCATATTATCTTTATATTTTTTTCTTTTCATAAAGAAATCCAAAATGACAATAATTCCGATTGGTGGCAACACACAATTCAGTATGTTAAGCCAACCTGTAAAATTGTAATACAACCAAATAGATAAGATAGTACCGATAATTCCTGCAATCCATGTTGTTATTTTCATTTGGATATTTGTGATATTACTAATCGCAAGACCACCTGTATAAAGAGCGTTATTATTTGTTGTCCAAATATTAGCTCCTAAAACAATAATAGCAGGAATGGCCAAGCCTTGTGCAATCATGACATAGAAAATGTCATCAGCACCTGTAAATGCACCTCCAATTGCACCGAAACAAAACATTAATGTATTACCAAAGAAAAACGCAATAACAGTTGTCCAAACCGCAATTTTATTATTCTTCGCAAACCGAATAAAATTCGGTGTCGCTGTCCCTCCAGAAATAAAGGAACCAATCACATATCCAATTCCTGTAAACACACTGATTTTTCCAGCCGATTGTGCAAACACAGACACAAGACCACCACCATCAGTCGTGGCGGTAACCATTGAATAGACACCCAATACAACAATTAAAGGAACAGATATCGTACTTACGACTTCTAATGCCTTCATACCTGTAGCAGCTGTCAAAGTCATCAATAATCCAGCTGCAATTGTCAATACCCATTCATTGATGCCTAAAAGTTGTGCTGTTGGAATTGAAAACATCGCTACACCAACGCCAAACCATCCAATTTGTGTAAACCCTAGAACTAAGCTTGATAAATAAGAACCTTTCTTACCAAAAGCTTTTCGACAAAGCAAATCCATTGTTAGTCCTGTGTCAGATCCTATATAGGCTAATATTCCACAATAAATAGATAAAATAATACCTCCTATGACACACGCTAAAACAAATTCTTTAAAATCCAAACCATTTCCTAGTTTTGCTCCTACACTCATACTTGCAGAAAAGAAAGTAAATCCAAGCATGACAAAAAACATACTTCGAAACCCTTTTCTTGCACTTTCTGGAACCGCTTCTAATGAATAATCTTTATCTTTTATTTCTTCCATATATACTCCTTCATTTCAAAATTCACTATATGATTTTAACAGAAAAAGGTACCTATATACAGTACCTAAATCATCTTCTTTTCTCAATTAATAATAGATATGGACAATGATCCACCAATAAATTCTGCACCTTCTGTACCTGAATCGTTGTTTGTGTTTTTAAAAACTCTTCTACACAAATCGCCTCTTCTTTACCCGTATCATGTGGATACATCACAAGTGCCATTCTTCCTTTTACTTTTAAAAGGTTTAAAGCTTGTCTGACAGCACTTACACTTGAGGAAGATTGGGTTGTAATTTTAAGATCTCCTTTAGGAAAATAACCAAAATTAAAGAGAATCGCATCCACTTCTTCATGAATATATTCTTCCATATGTTCATGTCCAACATTATAGAAACAAGTTCTTTGATCATCCAATCGTTCTTTTGTACTTTCAAAAACATCCCTTTGAATTTCGAAGCCATAAACTATACGTACATTCTGAGACAAAAAGAAATCTGTATCTTTTCCCTGCCCTAATGTAGCATCTACACATATTGCTTGTTTATGAAGGGCTGGCTTTAAAAATTCATGAGATAAATCAACCATGGATTTCATCGTAATCTAAGTGCCTCTTTATATAGCATATAATCTTCTGTCTTATCGCAAACAAAACATACATGAATTACCTTTGTTTCTGGAAATTTATTCATCAAGCGTTTCACTGTTCGAATTGCAACTAAGCAAGCCTCATGATTTGGATATGCATTGATACCTGTAGAAATACATGGAAAAGCAATATTAATCGATTCCATATCATTTTTGCGCATATAATCATAAGCTAATGCCATACTATTCCAGTAACAAGCTGCCAAATATTCATCTTCATTATGTGCTCCATCAATATAGCGTGGTCCACACGTATGAATAACAGCTCTACATGGTAAATTAAAAGATTCTGTCATTTTAGCTTTTCCTACTTCTAAACCATTCAATTCTTGACATGCCTTCATCATTTCACTTCCTGCTTGATGAAATATTTGTGAGCTTACCCCTTGCATTGGTAAAACTTGTTGATTTGTTGGATCCACAATCAAATCAAAATCCAATAAAGATATATTTCCTTTTAATGTACTAATCATTTGTCTTCTCCCATCTTCGTCATTCGACTCGATAACTTTTGTGCAGAAATAGAAACCGCATGAAATTGTGTTGTCAAAGTTTCCAAGGTCTTTTCTGCCTTTATACTTCTTTCTACAAGACGATTCGCATCTTCTTGAAGCAATAATATATTTCTTTCTATCTCTTCCATATGACTTGTCCTATAAAAATCTTTTGTACTTGATAATAAGGTCATCACTTCTGCCACAAGTGTTGTCGGAGATACTAACATCACATGTTTTTGAAGGGCATATGTGAATAGATCATCGCATTTTGCGCATACAAATTGATAAATAGCTTCACTAGGCACAAACAATAAGGCATAAGGCATTGTATCCATAGTGATGTATTTATTAGCGACATCATCAATATGTTTTTTCATATTCATTTTAAAAGGTCTTAAATATGTATCCATATCCTCTTGAAGATTCAAATAGTTTTCCATCGGAAACTTTGAATCAATACATAACACTTTATTCGTAGCCGGCAAATGAAAAGCGCAATCCGCAATTTTACCATTAGGCAGAGTATACTGCATAGAATAAATGGATGGATTTTGACCACAATATACACTTAGAAGCATATCCAATTGATATTCTCCCCAATTTCCTCGAAGTTTCGTATTTGTCATAACTTGATTCATACGATACAAATAGTCTTCCATTTGATTCAAACTCATTTTAGATGTAGCCTGATTCTTCTGTACATCCTGTACTTGCTTTAAAAGATATTCAAAATTCTTTTGAAGAATCAATGAATCCGAATTTACCTTTTTTTCTTCTTTCAATTTATTTTGCATCAACAAAACAATTAAACATACAATCACAACGCATAATAATATTAAAATAATGATTTCCATTAAAGCCTCCATACGAAAAGAAAAGAGACAAAAGATATTTGTCCCCTATTTGTATGTTTATTATAGTTCAACTTTTAATGAATTACTACATCTTTTGAAATTCTTTCATGTATTCCACAAGAAAATCAGCCGTAGCCTCAACCATCTCTTTACCCCATTCATATGTTGCATATTTAGGATGATCCTTACCAAACCAACCATTATCACTACTTAAGCGATTGCTTCTAGGAACAGGAATATCCACGCCTTTAAAGTTTACCGTTTGAGCATTGGAAGCTGTTAATTCAGATGTAAACTGATTTAAATTTGAATCTTCTATCTTATCTTTTTGAACTAGACTTTCATCCACATACAATATAGCTGCCGTTTCCTGACCTGCACCATGGCCTCCAGCCCATTTGGGATTGATTTTTCCGGCGATGGTCCACCAATCAAAAATTGTACCTACTGCACCCTTTTTATATAAATGACGACACACTTTACTTAGTGCATGACTATTTCCTCCATGACCATTTAAGAACACAAAATGTCTAGCACCACAATCATACAATCGATCACTGATTCTTTCCATAACCATTTCTAATAAGTCACTGCCAATCGATATTGTACCTGTATATTCTGTATGAAAATCCGCATCCCCATAAGGCAATGTTGGTGCAATTAATACATCACTTTGTTTTTCTACAAGCTCTAAAATCTTATTAGGAATCATTGTATCTGTTCCTAATGGATTATGGATTCCATGATTTTCTGTACTTCCCGTTGTCAAAATCACCATATCATGATCCTTAAAATATTCTTCACAATCTTTCCAACTCATTCTTTCTAGTCGCATAGCTTCACTTCCTATCTGTATATATGTATAATACTCCTAACGAAAGGAAAATTTCCATGGATATTCAAATTTTATTATTTATACAAGAAAATATACGAAACTATATATTAACACCATTCTTCACTTTGATCACAAACGAATATTTTTTATATGCAATTTTAGTAGTCGTATTAATTTATATGTTTAAGAAAAATAGCCAAACTCGAAAACTCGCAAAAGAAACAATCATTGCCTTTTTAATTTGTACTGTATTATTCATTGTATTAAAACTCATATTTCAAAGACCTAGACCCTTTGATGCGTTTAATGAACTTGTTCCATTAGTAGATAAACCTAGTGATTATTCATTTCCATCTGGACACACCGCATCTGCCTTTATTTGTGCCTTTATGGTGTATGATGGTCTTCCCAAAAAATACAGTATTCTAATCATCATACTCGCAATTCTTGTTGCCTTTTCTAGACTCTATGTAGGCGTACATTATCCAACGGATATTCTTGCAGGTATTATTCTTGCGTACATTGTTTATAAATTCATGAAAAAGACTATGTCAGCTAAATGACATAGTTTTTTTGTAGGAGTATAATAAAAACAGATATAGTACGAGTTAACATTACACAAAGAAAAGGAGGATTATTGTATGTTACACGAAGTATCTTTTACATCATATAATGAACGTGATCAAGTGCAAGGCTGGATTTATGTTCCTGCCTGCAAACCGAATGGAATTGTTCAATTGATTCATGGATTTGGCGAACACTCAAGGCGCTATATTCATATGATATCGGCTTTTCTAGATGCTGGTTACATTGTCGCAGCTGATGATCATGTAGGTCATGGAAAAACCGCAATGGTAAATAATGTCTGGGGTGACTGGGGAGACAAAGGATGTCACACCATGATGGAAGATGAACACACATTGAAGAAAATTGTATGTGAGAAATATCCAAATTTACCTTACTTCTTATTTGGTCACAGTATGGGTTCATTTATCACAAGAGATTTTATTGCGAAATACGGAAATGAATTAAATGGTGCAACCATTTGTGGTACAACAGGCATTTTCCGTGGTGCTAAAGAAGTTAAAGAAAAATTGAAAGAAATCATTGATGCAGGACACGGTGAAGAGTCGGATCCTAATATTGTTAGCTCACTTATGGGCTGGATGTGCGAACGTTGTGGTGAAGTTCAAATTGGAAATGAATGGATTTGCCACGATCCATATGTGCAAATTGATCATGCGAAAGATCCTTTTGATGCCTTCACAAGACCTACAAGTAATCGTTCGATTTATGATTTTATCCAAATGATGCTTGTGATTGAAGGAACACAATGGGCCAAAAAAGTACCAACCGAATTACCTATTTACAATATTGCCGGTGATCAAGATCCAGTTGGTGAATATGGTCTTGGAGTTTGTCAAGTCAGCAACTGGCTTGTTGAAACTGGACATCATGTCACTACTAAATTGTATTCTGGTTATCGTCATGAAATTCATAATTATGCAGAAATCAAAAATGAAGTGGAAGCCGGAATCATTGAATTCATGAATTCGAATCTATAGAGGTGTAATTCAATTTACACCCTTTTTCATTAAAGGAGATACCTATGTTTAAGACAATGCGAAGATTTAAACAACAATTAAGCCAAGAAAAATGTATTGAAATACTTACCAATGAACCACATGGAGTATTATCTTTAATCAGTGATACGGGATATCCCTATGGTTTTCCTATCACACATTGGTATGATGAAAAGACTGGAAACATTTATTTTCATGGGGCTAAAGAAGGACACAAGATGGATTGTTTAAAACAATGCGATAAAGCTAGCTTTTGCGTCATGGATAAAGGTTTTAAGAAAGATGGTGAATGGGCTATTCATTATCAGAGTGTAATTGTATTTGGAAAAATTCATACTGTAAATGATCCAGATAAAATCAAAGAAATATGTACGCAACTCTGTTTAAAATTTACCGATGATCAAGATTATATTGATCATGAATTAAAATATTCAGGTCCTAGCGTACAATGTTTTGAACTCGTTCCTGAACATATAACCGGAAAAATCGTCAAAGAATCATAATTGAGTTTCATGTCCTTCAATGTTACTATTAATATAATAAAGTTGAGGAATTATTATGGCAACACAAGCAACATTAGAGCAATGGAAAGAACTATATGATTTAGCTATCGAAATCACCAAATTAAAGCCATGGAACACTTATTGGGACATGGATTTAATTGCGGTAGAAACAAAGAAAAATGAAGAACCCAACTTCGTATCAATTATGGGTAAAGGTGGCACTTGCACAGGTATCAGTGTCTATCGTGGCATGGAAGGATATAGTGATTTTTGTCAAATCAGCAATGACGACTATAACGTACCTGCAACATTTGTGATGTCTGATCAAAACTGCATTACTTGTTATTGGGGAAATCGTGATGAGGTGGATGATGATATGTATTCTATCATTAAACAACTCGGTCTACGATTTCGTGGAAATGGGAATTGGATCTATTTTAAGACTTTTGAGAAGAAAAGTTTCCCCAGTCTACCAAACTATGGTGAAGTTAAAATGTTGATTGAAACTTATAAAGGATTAATTGAAACATTAAAACATGAAGAATATCAAGAATCTATATTTCAACAAGGAGATATTTTATATACACAAAAAGATGAAGAAGACAACTGGTTCTCATACACAGTGCCAAGACCAATAGAACCTGATAGATACAATACAATCTATATCAATGACGCAAATTTAATTGAACATTTTAAAACCGTCAAACCTAGTGATTTAGAACTTGCGATCGACATGGATTATATGATGGTACCTACAAATGATGCAGGTTTTGAAAGACCTATTAATCCATTGGCATATATTGTATTTGATTTAAGAAATGATCAAATTTTACACTTTGATTTAATTCACCCAGATCAAGAGGATTATGAAGTCATTATGAATAATTTCTTGGGTGCAATCGAACATTTTGGTAAACCTAAACATATATATGCTAGAAATCCATACATTCTAAACTGGCTTGATTTTATTTGTGAGAAATTAGATATTCCTTTAGTTGAAGATGATTTAGAGGAAATCGATGATATATTTAATATGTTAAAACATATGGATATGGAGTAATGAAATGAAAAAGAAACTACAAAAACAAATGGATTCCATGATGGAAATGACAATGGACGCAATCACAAACAATAAGAAATTAGTACCTGCATTAAATGAATTATTCAAATATGCACCAGAAGATGACAAATACCAATTTATCTTACTTCATGAAATTGCCAATCAATACTTACATGAATTATTAGATATTGATTCTGAATTCCATGATTACTCTTTTGAAGAAGGTATAAAGCTTTGTATTGAAGAAAAAACGAACTATTTAAAAGAAAGATTTCAAGTTTGTACCATTCAATTTCAATTGGATGATATCACAAGAACAATTGTATTCCCTAAAAGACTACCTTTAGCAGATATGACCTATTTTGTGATGTCTAGTTTAGATATTGTTTGCAGCTACGACTTCATGATCAATTGCGAAGGGGTTGATTATTCAATGGAAGAAATGAAGATGTGTTCTATTGCCGATTTATGTTTAGAAAAAAATGACATGTTCTTACTATCATTCTTCGATTCTGAAACGGATGAATACTTTCCAGTGACAGGAAAACTCATCAATGAAGAACTAAATAATAAAGAAATCGAATTAGAGCGCATTCATATACTTGAAGCTAAAAACGATGGACCTTGGGTAGAAGAAGATGAACATCGTTCTTTAGATGAACAAAACGATCAGTTGGTTTCTGGATTTTTCTTTAATAAAATGTTCTATGAAAGACCCGATCTATTTGAAGAATTAGAAAATGGTAAAGACATTGAAGAACTGCTTTTTGAAATGATTGATGAAGAATTAAATGATGATGTATTTGATACAGATTTATTAAACTGAAAAGGATCGATATTAAATTCGATCCTTTTCTTATGGCTTGTAATGAATAAGAGAAAAAAGCAATTTTACAAGCCAAGATATATATTATTCTTCATATTTTAATGCATCTTTACCACGAGTAGATGTTGAAATACGAACAACATCAACAACATCATAGACAAAGATTTTTCCATCCCCGATATTACCAGTATTTGAACCCTTACACAAAGAAAAAAGGCATTTACAGTCCATATATTTCATGAACTATAAGCGCCTTTGCCTTATGTATGTACGTATTTTATTCTCTATGAAATAGTTTGTCAACTGTTTTCTGAAACATTTTGAAAATTTCTTTCCATATGATAATAACTCGGAATCAAAATGACAACAGCACCAACCCACGCCAATACTTCTACCGGATATAATCCAGATTTACCAAAAAAGATAGGTAAAACTAAAGCGCCTGAAATTCGCATCATTAATTCAAATAATCCCGACACCATCGGAATAAAAGCATTCGATAAACCTTGAATTGTAGAGCGATATGCGTGCAACATATATAAAATTGGAAGGAAAATGGTTAAACATCTTAAGAAAGTTAATCCGTATGTCATCGCCTCTTTAGCTCCTTGGCTTGTATTTGAAATAAAACAAGAAAGGAAGAATGGCCCAAAGAACCATAGTATTATAGAAATCAAAATGGAAGTGGCTAAAGATAGTAACACAACTTTTTTTACACCGCTCTTAATACGATCATATCTTTTTGCACCATAATTTTGTCCCGTATATGTAACCATGGCATATCCATAAGAAACAGCCGAAATTTCAAGCACTCCATATAATTTATTCATAGCCGTAAAACCTGCAAGAAAATATGTTCCATATCGATTTACAGCACTTGTTAAAACCATGCCACCAATCGCAATTAAAACATTCTGTAAAGCCATAGGAATACCCAGTCTAAACTGGTTCATATAATACGACAAATCTCTACAAATTGAATTTGGCATATATTCCTTTAACTTTAATACATGATATAAACAGAAACATCCAGCTAGAATTTGTGCAATCACTGTTGCAACACCTGCTCCAATAATGCCCCACTCAAGTCCCATGACAAACAATACATCTAAACCAAGATTACAAATACTGGCAATGATCATGGCATGCAATGGTGTTTTTGAATTTCCAAAAGCACGTAAAATACTTGCCAACGCATTGTAGAACATAGTCGCAAATAAACCAATATAAATTACGTGTGTATAAGCCAATGCACGATCCATAATGTCAACCGGCGTCTTTAATAGCACAAGAATTCTTGGTAATAATGGATAAATAATAGCTAATAAAACTACAGTCGATATGATCGCATTGACAACTAAAGCAGAAATACACTTTTGAACATTACTCTTATCATGTGTACCAAATGCATGAGATACAGTAATTGAAAAACCTTGGGCAAGCCCAGTTACTACAGCTATTCCCATCCAAGTAAGCCAATCACAACATCCAATAGCCGCTAACGCCTTAACGCCTAAATGTCTTGAAACGATGATTGTATCACACACTGTATAGAGTTGTTGAAATATATTTCCTAACATTAAAGGTAGAGAAAACAAAATAATTAGTTTTAATTCATTTCCCTTCGTCATATCTTTTACTTTCATAAAACACTCTCCTGTCAAACAGAAACAGTATATCATAAGATAAATTTTTTCCAACAAAGTTATTTGCAACTAACTCATCATGGTATATACTATAGGCAGTTAGAAGTGACTAACTATTAAGGAGGTAACCCATATGAAATATGCATACGCAAGCCGTACTGGCAATGTCGAAGAAATTGTGAATTCGTTAGGTATCGATGCTCTTCGCATTGATGATGGATCTGAAAACATGGATGAACCATACATCTTATTTACATATACAGATGGATATGGCGATGTTCCTGCAGAAGTAGAAAGCTTCTTAATGGCCAATGGTACCTTGATTCAAGGCGTAGTTTGTTCTGGTGATACAGGTTATGGTGATGCTTATTGTCAAGCCGCAGATAAAATCAGTGATGACTATGGTTGTGAAATTCTATATAAAGTAGAAAATTCGGGTACACCAGAAGATATTGAAAACATCAAAAAAGTGATTGGAGCTTAATTATGCCTAAGCAACGTTTTGAATCTTTATTGGCCAATTATTGTGCTCCAACCTTGAAGCAATATAAATATGCCAATATGTTTCACCTTCCAAAAGACGATGATAGTATTCGATTATTGATCAAACACTATAATCAACAATTCAATTCTAAAGGAATCTATTTTATTCTTATAGAACAAGAATCTCAATACACCATTTATGTATACAATTCCAAACTTAAAGACTATATTTCCTCAAATGCAGTTCAAAACTTTTTAAAATCCTATCAATATCCAAATACTTTTGAACTGTGTATACAAGAACTCAAAAAAAGACTTAACACAAAAAACTTTCCTCATGAAATAGGTGTATTTCTAGGATATCCATTAGATGACGTAATTGGATTTATTGAACATAAACCATACTACTTAGTTGGCGATTGGAAGGTGTATCAAAACGTAAATGAAGCAAAGAAACAATTTGATGTATTCAAACAAGCGAAAGAACAAATGTTAAATGAAATTCATAATGGATATGAATTATCTCAAATTATTTAATATTTTGTTTCTATCGACCAATTTCGTGATATTGGTCTAATAATTTAATTATAGATGGTATATTATATGTATGGTTATAAATATCATTTCACATTAAATAATAACCAAAAGAAAGGATATCGAAAAAAATCGATATCCTTCTTTTATTATTCACTTAAAACATAAGCCTTGGTTAGTTTTACACAATCCTCAATAGCTTGAACACTCGTTCTTTCATAGCCATGAGAATTCATACAACCAACACCAAATACCGCAGGTGTAATATTATTTCCAGCACGAATGGCTGCCGTGGCATCCGAACCAAAGCGATAATATGTATCTACGCAATAATGAATATCATTAGCTTTAGCCAAATTGATTAATTTTGTCGTTAATTCCCAATCATAAGGAGAATAATTATCACTCGCTCCAATCGATACTTTCTTTTCCGAACCATGATTATCCGGACCAATCAAGCCAATATCCAACGCAACATATTCACTTACTTCACTAGGAACATATGCACCACCATGCCCAATCTCCTCAAAGATAGGAAACGCAAATAATGTATTATAAGCAGGCGTCAAATTTTCTTCTTTTAATTGACGCAATACTTCAATCACAGCTGCAACCATAGCTTTATCATCAATATGACGTGATTTAACAAAACCAGATTCAGTACGTTTAAAACGTGGTTCGACACTAATCAAATCCCCATGCTCGATACCTAAATCATACACATCCTTAGCACAACTTACGTCTTCATCTAACAAGATGGCTTCATTAAACATATCACGCTCACGACTTCTCGCATCATCAAACACATGAGTAGAATGTGACTTACAAATCACCATACCCTCATATGTTTTACCACTACGTGTATGAATATATACATTTTCACCTTCAATATTATGAAAATTGACTCCACCCAAGTTTTTCACTTCGATCCATCCATTTTCCATCACATGCCGAACTTGCAAACCAATCGTATCCAAATGTGCACCTACACATACTGTCTTACTTGAATCTTTACCTGGTATGCGAACATAAGCAGTTCGCTTATTATCAAATTCAAGCTCATATCCTAGATTTCCAACCATTTCACTTAATTTTTTATGAATTTCAGGATAGAAACCGACGACACTTGGCGTATTGATCAAATCCTCTAGATTTTTTAACATTTCTTCTGTTTTTACCATAATCTTCACTTCCTTTTCTTAAAAGTTATTATACAATAGTTGTATGAAAATAATTATATCTCCCGCCAAAAAGATGAAAATAATTGATGATGTTGTTATTCAATGTACAACCCCTTTATTTCTATTAAAAACAACTAAACTTTTACATCACCTTCAAAGTTTAGATTATGAAGAATTAAAATCATATTTAAAATGTTCCGATACAATTGCCAAAACTACATATGAACAATTTCAAAATATGAGTCTAGACAAAAATTGTACACCTGCCATACTTTCTTATTCCGGCATTCAATATCAATATATGGCTCCTCATGTATTTACAGATGATCAAATGAAATATATTCAAGAACATCTTTATATTCTTTCCGGTTTCTATGGATTATTAAAACCGTTAGATGCAATTACACCATATCGTTTAGAGATGCAGACAAAATGTCCATTCTCATTGTATGACTATTGGAAAGAGGATCTTGCCAAACAAATCGATGAACCAATTTTAAATCTTGCGAGTGAAGAATATGCCAAAATCATTCGAAAATATAAACCATTAGTGGATGTTCGTTTTATTGAAGAAAATGGTAAAGAAAAAGGAGTGTATGCCAAGATGGCTAGAGGGGCCATGATTCGCTATCTCGCTGAAAATGAGATTGAAGACATTAAAGATATTACTAGCTTTAATGAACTTGATTATGTTTTTGATGCGAGTCAAAGTACAGAAAAATCGTACATATTTCAAAAAAAGCTATCTTCATGATAGCTTTTCTAATAATTCGACAACCATTTGCGTTTGTTCCTTATATGTTATATAAGATTTATCATCCTTATTTAAGATAATGTCCATAAAATCTTTGCATTCATACAACATATGATTTGGCTGTTCAACACTAATTTTTTCTTTTGTATCTGTAGCTTTTTTACCAATCTGATCCTTCTTTGGAGCATCAAAGAAAACATCTTTACATACGCCACTACTTGCACCAGAAACAATCAATGTTCCCTTATCCCCTTGAAGATATACCGCATTGGGGCTTGAACAATCTTTAGCTCCTGTGCAAGTTGCGATAAAATCTGGATACTCCATAATTATAATTCCGCTTGTATCAATGCCATTATATCCAACATTCTTAAAATAATGAACATCTTTCGGTTTACCAAATAATCCCGTCACAAAATGAAGATTATATACATTGATATCCATTAGTGCACCACCATTAAATTTCGGATCAAAGGCATTCGTTTGATTATGATCTTTATATCTTTGATATTTTGATGAATATTGCGAAAAGTTGCATTGTACCATCTTAATATTTCCACAATTTGATAGATTTTCCTTAATAATTTGATAATTTGGAAGATGTACATTTGTGATGGCTTCAAAAATATAAACACCATTCTTTTTAGCAATTTCGAATAGTTCATTACACTCCTTTAAAGTCGGTGTAAAAGGCTTCTCATTAATAACATACTTCTTGTGTTCCAAAGCCATTTTTGATTGTTTATAATGCAATGAGTTTGGACTTGCTACATATACAATGTCTACGTTTTCATCATTCAACATTTCTTCTAAATCCGTATAATACTTTTGAATACCATGTTTATCAGCAAATTCTTTAGCTCTTTCTTGCGTTCTAGAATAAACACAATATAAATTATATCGTCCATCTAAACGCATTGCTTCAATCATACGATCCACAATAACACCTGAACCTATTGTCGCAACATTCATTATACTTTTTCTCCTTTGGTTTTTACCCAGTTATTTTCTTTTTTCTTTCTTTGTTTTTTTACTTTTCGATAAATAATAAAACGAACTCCATCTTCACTATTCTCACCTTTTACGATATAGTGATTGGCCTTACAAACTTTTGAAACAATTGAAAGACCCAATCCAAAACGACCACCTTCGCCTTTTTCATAAGGCCTAAACAAGAATTCTATACGATCTTCAGGCATTTTGGGCCCATCATTACTGATACATAACCAATCTTCACGAACCTCAATTTTGATGTAAGATTTTGCATATCTAAATGCATTTTCCATGATATTCTCAATGGCTACACGCCATGCTTCTATCAAGCCGTCAAAGAAAACCTCTTCTACATCCGTAATAACTTGAATTTCGGGACGTAGTACAGCCGAATTTAATACAACCTGCTCAACAACGTCCTTCATATTTGTGACAACACCTTCGGCATCACTAGCTACTAAATATTCAACACGATTCATATATAATAAAGAGTGAACTTTATTTTCTAGTCGTTGCGCATTATCTAAAATAACATCAACACTACTTTCAAGTGTGCCATATGGATAAATTCCGTCTTTTATTGATTCTGCATACGATTTAATAGTCGCAATCGGTGTCTTTAAATCATGTGAAATATTATGTATCATGTCTTCTTTTGCCTTATCTTGCTTTTTTAATTCATCATTCATCTTCACAATCGCAGTTGCCATTTCACCAATTTCATCATTTCGATTTAAATGAAGCTCAACTTCTTTACCATCTTTAATTTGTTCAATATAATTTCGAATCAAATTTAAAGGATGGATTATAGAGAATACCCACATTAAAATAATCAAGAAAACGATCATAAACGCAATCACAATAACATAAACAGTTGAATCAATTAAAGAATCTCTAAACTGTGTTGCATACGTATCATCCATAAAGCTTGCCAAAATAATATCGTCATGACAATATATCAAGCGATAGTAATACTTCGAATTTGCGACAGTAATCGTTCCTTGTGAAACATTATTCGTCTGTGAATCCATCTCTTTAGATTGTTTTAACAAATACTCATAAACCTTGCGATTAACTGGCTTTTTATTAGAATTCTGATTTGATATAACATTCATTTCATCATTTTGAATTATACAATTTGTCTGTACACTATCACTTGCTAAAAAAGCATAAATGTCATCTAAACTATTGTTTTGTTTTGAATCCACTAAACCAACAATCGGGGTTTGTCGATTTAGAATCAACTCATACATTTGTTTCGTAATGGTTCGATCAATATTATCGCTGACAAACACAAAGAAAAACATGATAAAAAACATCAAAACCGTCAAAATAATCGAAAGAATTTGTCGTGTTAATGACATTTTTTGAAAATAAAAAGAAGGTCCCTTCATAAAAATATCACCTCATCACTATCATTTTACCATAAGAAAAAGAAAAGGGGATACATTTGTATCACCCTAAACGATATCCATATCCATAGATTGTATGAATATTTAGATTTGGAAGTTTTTTACGTAAACGACGCAAAGTATCATCTACAACTCGATCACTTCCAAAATAATTTTCATCCCAAACATTTTCTAAAATCTTATCACGAGAGAATGCGATTCCTTTATTTTTAATAAACATCATCAACAAATCAAATTCTTTTGTCGTTAATTCAATTTCCACATTATCCGCATAGATCTTTCTTTGTTCTTCATCCAATTCATAACCATCAATACTAATACGATTATTGTCATCACGATATGCACGCTTGATAATATTGTTAACTCTTAATACAAGTTCTTTGGGTGAAAATGGTTTTGTGATATAGTCATCACAACCTTTTTCTAAACCAATAATACGATCAAATTCTTTATCACGCGCAGACATAAAGATAACAGGCGTTTCTGGTCCTTGTAGACGAATTTCTTCAATCAAATCAAATCCAGATTTATCATCCAACATAATATCCAAGATCCACAAATGCACATCATCATCTACGACATGAGCACTCGCTTCTTCATATGTATAATATGAATGAACTTCATATCCTTCTTTACGTAAATATTGGGCAACTAAATTATTGATGTCTTTTTCATCTTCAACAATGTTTATGACTCTTTTCATAGGGTCACCCTCTTTCTAAAAATTATTTGCTTCTAAAAAATCTGTAACACGCTTTACATATTCAGCACACAATTCATCTGTTTTAGCTTCTACCATGACACGAATCAATGGTTCGGTACCACTTGGACGAACTAAGATACGTCCTTCATCACCTAAATCTTGTGCTACTGAATCCACTACTTCTTGTAACTCTTTACTTTCTAAACATGCATTTTTATCTTTAACTGTTACATTTTTCAACAATTGAGGATAAATAAATAATCCTTCACTCAATTCTTGTAATGATTTACCAGTAGCCTTCATGATTTCTAAAATCTTTAAAGCCGTCATTAAACCATCCCCAGTTACTTCATGTTCTAAGAAAATAATATGTCCACTTTGTTCTCCACCAATATAGTAATCATTTTTCTGCATTTCTTCAAACACATACTTATCACCAACTGCTGTTTGAATATAGTCAATCTTATTCGCATCTAAAGCCTTGTATAAACCTAGGTTAGCCATAACTGTAGTAACAACCATATTCTTATTTAAACGATTAACAGATTTCATGTAACGAGAACAAATGTATAGGATGTAATCTCCATCACACAATTCTCCATCTGAGTTAACCATAATTAATCGGTCCGCATCTCCATCAAAAGCTAAACCAATATCATAGTCGCCTTCGCGCATCATTCTTTGTAAAGCTTCAGGATGTGTTGAACCACACTTATTGTTGATATTAATACCGTTTGGAGAATTACTGATAGCATCTACAGTAGCTCCTAATGAATCTAATGTTTCAACAGTTGTACTTGTAGCAGAACCATTTGCCAAATCGCAAAGAATTTTCATACCTGATAAATCTACAGGAACACATTCCTTTAACCAGCTCATATAGATTTCTAGTCCATCTTCCCATTCAAAATATTCACCAATGTGATCTCCGGTAACAAGATTTAAATCTGTTAAACCATCCATATATTTTTCAACTTCAAGAAGTAATTCTTCTTCCATTTTTTCCCCATTGTGGTTAAAACATTTGATTCCATTATCATAGTATGGATTATGACTAGCACTAACCATGATTCCACAATCAAAGCGTTCTTTACGAACCAAATAAGAAATTGCTGGAGTTGGACAAACACCAAGTAAATATACTTGTGCTCCCATACTTGTAGCACCTGCTGCAAGACCTAACTCAAACATATCTCCACTCAATCGAGTGTCTTTTCCAATTAAAATTTTTGCATGTTTTTCTTTTCCGTAATACCACCCTAAATATTGTCCAATTTTAATAGACATATCTAAAGTTAAACCTTCATTTGCTCTTCCTCGAACTCCATCTGTTCCAAAATACTTACCCATTACTCTGAATCCTCCTTGTCTGATGTATTTTTAGCTAATTTCACATTTGCATGTACCGTCTCTGGCGATAATATAACATTTACACGATTGCCCTTGGCATCATATGCTGCCAAAGTTGCATTGGCCTCGAAATCTTGAAGTTGTCCAGTACAATCAATCAATGCCTTTACAATGCGAATTGAATTCAATTGATTCTGACTCGCTGTAATTTTAACAGTCATTGTATCCAATGTAGGCGTATCAAAATCACTTACCTTTTGATTTGTTCCTACTAACAATTCTGGTTGAATTGTAAATGTTTTTGTAACCTTTTTAGAAAGCGTAACATCTATCGTTGCCGGATCAATCACCGCTTCGATTTTCTCTGGCAAGTTTTTAACCTTTAAATTAATGATGTTTTCACCTTCAGAATACTTCTTTAAATCCGCTACAACTTGTACACTACCTTTCGAACGAAATACCTGTATGCTAGTAGAATCGCCAGTTAGTGAAACATCCACTGTACTAGGCACACCAGCTATATCATATTTTTCTGTATCTGCCAATACTTCAACAGCTACATTTCTTAGATCCACAGTTGTTCTTGTATCATTAAACAATTTTAAACTAATATCTTCATAATTGATTACAACACAAATCATAATGGATAAAACTAAAGAAATAATTACTGATCCTTTTTTATCAAAAAGCACACGGTCAACGAGTTTACTGACTTTTTGAAAAACTAAAGTCAATAAACCACGTAACTCATTAAGCCATACAGAAGGGCCTCTTTTATTTGGAGATTCCATGTTGATCGCCCTCCTTCTTTTGTTCAATTAAATTTACAATTTCAATTGCCTTTACACGCTCATCTTTATTTGTATCATCTTCTATTTTTTTCGCACGTTTGCTCATAGATTTTGCTTGATTCAACATAGGAACAAGAATCGAAGATGTGTTTTGAGTTGAATTTTGAACTAACATATTCGTTAAATAACGCTGCAATCCTTCTGGTGGATATTGGGTTAATTGTCCATTTACTGCTACGGAAATATTTCCTGTTTCTTCACTAACAATAATAGTTATTGAATCTGTTATTTCACTAATTCCTACAGCGGCTCTATGCCTAGCCCCATATTTACTAGGCAAATCTTTAGTGGTTGGAGGAAAATAAGCTGCTGCACAAGCTATTTTATTTCCCTGAATAATTACAGCACCATCATGCATTGGTGTTCCATACTGAAATATAGTCCCTAATAATTCAGTCGAAACTTCAGAATCCATCACAATCCCTGTACGAATAAAATCAGACAAGCTCTGTGTTCTTTCAATAGAGATCAAAGCTCCTGTTTTTGATTTTGACATTTGTGAACATGCCTCTACCAATTCATTGATCATTTGTTGAATCTGTGAAACTGAAACATCCGTTGTCAAAATTGCAGTTGTTTTACCTACCTTTTCTAACATACCACGAATTTCTGGCTGAAAAACAACTAAAATTACAACAACACCCCAGTTTAAGAACATTTCAATCAAATAATTCAATGCATTTAAACCTAACCATACAGCTAAAGCCTTGACTAAAACTATAATCAATACACCCTTCACAAGTTGAATTGTACGTGAATTATTACGAACAATTCTAAGACCAGAATATATCAATCCCCATACTACTAAAATATCCAATAATAATCGAATTAGGAATGTAATATCAGATAAGGATAAACTCATCTAAAATACCCCCCTTATTTTTTTACATATTTTTTGAAATCAAATCACTTACAGAATCATATACTACTTGAGCATGTGCTTTTACATCTTCATCTGCACAAGACATTACAGACCCATGTACACCAAATTCAATTAATGGAATATCATTATGTCCATCCCCAATTGTATATACATCTTCTTCATTAATGTTGGCATACGCAATCAAGAAATCTAAACCTGTTGCCTTTGAAATACCTTTTGGCACAATATCAACGACAAAATTATTTGGATAAGCAACAACTTGTTCATAATACAAATCATTGATCTTGCTGGCTACTTCTAAAGCCGAATCTGTATCTTCCATAGATAAAACAATTTGTGCAAAGTGTGACATATCTAACAATTCAGCCTCAGTAATATCTGGTTTCAAGTTTGGATAGCGGTGATCCACTGCATCGGCCTGAAGTACAATACGATGACGATGAACGCCATCATTTACAACATAACTAATAACACTCTCTAATTTTTTAATATTGTGTAAAATATCTACACAAACATCAAAATTCAAATAGTTTGATAATAATACTTCTCCTTTTTCATCAAAAACCATACCACCATTGTTTGTTATTAAATAATCGCATGGTAGATTAAACAATTTTACTTGTGCATCAATGGATTCTTTTGAACGACCTGTGACAATCACAAATTTATTTCCTTTATTTTTCCATTCTTCAATCGATTTTAAATCTTCTGGCATTACATCCTGTGCATAACGCAATGTACCATCATAATCTGTAGCTAAAAGCTTCATGTGTATTTCCTCAACTTTTCTATTTAATATAATTTTATCACATATTTTTAATAACAAGCAATATTACTATCTGTCCTTGACTCACAACCTGCAACATAAACACCATTTTCTAACCGAACAACGATTTGTCCACGCCCAAACATAGCCAATTCTGGCTCAATTTCAATTTCATGGCCTCGTTTTTTTAATTCTGAAATGATATTTTCATCAAATCCAGGTTCAACAATAAATTTCATGTTTTCCACCCACTGAAATCGCTTGGCATCCAAAGCCATTTGTGGATTCAAATGAAAATCAATCATATTTGTAACAACCTGCATATGACCTTGAGGCTGCATATAACCTCCCATTACACCAAATGGACCAACTGGTTTATTATCCTTTGTTAAAAAACCAGGAATAATTGTGTGATATGTCTTTTTATGTGGCATTAAATAATTCACATGATTAGGATTCAAACTAAAATCATATCCACGATTTTGTAAAGATATACCATCTACGACTATCCCACTACCAAAACCCATATAATTTGATTGAATATATGAAACCATGTTGCCATCTTTATCTGCCGTACATAAATACACGGTACCAGAACCATGTGGCTTATCTACACAAGGTGGCAAAGCACAACTTGTGATTTGTTTAGCTCTTTGTTTACCATATTCAACACTTATTAAATCATCAACTGACACATTCATACATTGTGGATCTGTCACATATTCCTTTGCATCCGCAAATGCCATCTTTAAGGCTTCCATTTGCGTATGTACACACTCTGCATTACGACTTTCGAAATTAAAATTATTTAAAATGTTCAAAGCCATTAAAGCAACGATTCCTTGTCCATTAGGTGGTAATTCCCAAACTTGATAGCCATGATAATCCACATGAATTGGTTCTACCCATTCAGCAACATGATCCATCAAATCTTTCTTTCGTAAAAAGCCCCCAAATTTTCTTGACTCTTCATCAATACGATCTGCTAATTCTCCATAATATAACGCATCTGTATTTGTATTGGCAATCTTTTCAAGCACATCCGCAAGTTTTGGCATACGAATGAATTGTCCAGGCTCCGGAGTTTTTCCCTCAAACGTGAAAGTATCATACCAACCTTTAAATTCATCACTGTTAGGGATTGCACTAATCGCCTTTTTCCACATACGAGCAATTTCAGGACTTACTGGATATCCATTTTTTGCATAATCAATAGCTGGTTCTAATAATTGTTTAAATGGCAAAGAACCAAATCTATCGCTCAACGCTTTCCACCCCTTTACAGCACCAGGTACTGTAACAGGAATCCAACCGCGTTTAGGAATTTCATTGATTTTATCAGCAGAAATCAAATAAGGAGAATGTCCTGAACTATTCATTCCATACATTTTATCTTTCATCCATACAATTGCAAATCCATCGGATCCTAATCCATTTGAACAAGGTTCTACAACAGTTAAACAAGCTGCTGTTGCAATTGCCGCATCTACAGCATTTCCACCAGCTTGAAGCATCCTTAAACCGGCTTGTGTAGCTAAATTATTCCCTGTACAAACTACTCCATTACGCGCAATTATATTCATTCTTTTAGATGAAAACGGGTTATCATAATAATTAATATTCATATTTTTATCACCTCCACCATTATACAAGAAATAGAGCAGACATTCCATCTGCTCTCATTTATTTATTCACTTTTTAAATCAGATAACTTTTCTACCTTATCCAATTTCTTTTACCATCCCTATTATAATTATCTATTCATTTTCCTTAAGCATTTTCTCAAGTATGACCATATATGAGTATCTTAAGTTCCATAACCTAGACTGGATGGTATTCTTAACATTCGAAGTACTCTATCCTTTCTGTGATTATTCACCTGATAAAACCCCTTTATCAAAATCCTATTTCCTTTTCTTGTTAAGTTCCATTGAATGTTTTTTCTAGATTTCCTCTAGCTTAACCTTTGGAGCCTTCTCTCCATAGCTTCAACTTTTTATAGTTAAAACTTTCCGTTTCAACTCTATGTTATTGTCATCTTCTCACCGCTCTCTTTTTGTCTCAAGAGAAGTTTTCTCTGCTCTTACTTCTCTTTACACTTTCATTATATACAACAAAAATCAAAAGAAAAGGCAAGTGGTAAAACTCGCCTTTTTACTGGAAAAATTGGTTATTTCATCGATATCTTTCGCTTTTTCCCTCTTGAAACAGGAATCAAAACTTTATTTATAAGCTCAACTTCATCTTTATACCAAGCTACAATATATTTTGAATTTACTATATATGATACATGTACTCGTAAAAAGCCAAACTCCTTAAAAACTTCTTCAAGTGCATTCATACTGTCACGCTTATGAAAAACGCCTTTTTTTGTATAGAAATACACCATCTTTTCATTCTTTTCCAAATAATAAATATCTTCATACGAAAGATTCATACGAACTCCATCATAATTAAATTCATATACATGACTTTGAATACATTGCGAACGAATCATTTGATCATAAGCTGAAATATCTTCTGCAATATTTTCCTTTGAAATATAGAATACACGACTTCTCTCATCATTTGCCCGTATTTTTATTGGATTTTCACAAACATAAATAACAATTGCATTTGGATTATCATGTACAAATACACTTTCAATACGACTTGTCTTAAACATTTCATCAAACACAAATAATTGATAGTCTTCTTCCTTCATCCGTTTTGCGAGATCACTCGCCTTTAAGTAATGACGAAAACACCAATCCTCATGCATAAACAATTTAGATAATTGAAAAACGATGTCCTTTGTTTCTTTTTCATATTCTAAGATGGCTACTTTTATCATACTCATAATTATAAGGATTGAAATCATTTTACGCAAATGTAAACTGTTTCAAAAAACTATTCTTTAAAGTCACGAATTAAAATAAGATCTTTAACAATTGCTTTTGCACTAATCGTTAAAATAACTTCTCCCTTTTCTTTAGTGGCCCCCTTAGGATCACCACCAATTCCAATAGGTTTTCCTTGTTCTGTTACCCAATCTGTACCTAACCAAGACAAATGCGTCTGCATCGCCTTATTTTTAGGGATACCCTTTTCACTAGTCTCTAATTTAACCAAACTTTCATCAATCGCCATAACCATGGAAGTTTCCATCTCTCCACCATGAAAATCAAATGTATTACCTTTTGAAATTGTTGCTTGCACTTCTGGATTGTCAAATGCTCCTGAATTTAACACAAATGGATATATACCAAAATCACTTCGAACTTCTCTAGAAATAAGATTCGCAACCGGTGCATTTCCACCATGACATACAAGTAATACTAATTTTTGAAAGCCATGATGCGCTAAGCTTTCGCAAATATCATACAACATATGATAATACGTCATTGGTTTAAATGTAATTGATCCACAAAAATTTTTATGTTCTGTACTCAATCCAATCGGAATTACAGGAAAAATTAATAGATTTATGTCTTCATCTCTTAACTCTTTTTCAATATAATCACACATTGCCCCAGCAATCAGTGTATCCGTACCAAGAGGTGCTTGATTTCCATGTTGTTCTAAAGCTCCTAACGGAATTAAAACAATTGTATTTTCCCGATCGATTTGTTCCATTTCTAAGCGTGTTAATTCTTGATATTTACAAATCATACTTATTTTGCCTCATAGATAAATTTAAAGTTTGGACGAATCGCAGCAAGTCTTTCCATTAAGAAATACCCAACGATGTAGTTAACTGATATTTTGATCAAGTTAAATGGAATTGTTGCAAGTGCAATAAATGAAGTTAAATCTTTAATACTTGGATTTACAGAACCAACCATTTGTACAACCGAATCTAATGGCATACCCATAGCTTTGGCATACAAAGGTAAAGTAATACATGCATTGCAGAAACATGCAAATATCGTACGCACTAGAATCCCTACAAGCAATGAAACAACGACAGCCTTCCTTGTTTTATTCATTTTCTTATATACAAACCAAGTTGGAAGTACAAATAGTACAATACCTAAAAGATTTGCCAATTCACCAACATAAGCCGTATTTGTTCCTACAGTCACAACCTTTACAACTAACTTAATCACTTCAACTAAAGTTGCAGATACAGGTCCTAAACTAAATAGGGCAATAATACTTGGCACATCACTAAAATCAATCTTATAGAATGGTGGCATCATCGGCAACGAAAATTCCAGTGACATCAACGCTCCGGCAAGTCCTGCAAGCATTGCAGTTAATACAAGTGTTTGAACATTCCATTTTTTCATATTCTTCCTCCTTTTGATTCTGATAAGCTCTTCAAAAAGGAAAACCCCAAGAAAAAATCTTCTCGAGGTTTCAAAAAATACAAAAAATACTTTTGTGTCTTCTACCATCCAGACTATACTGTCGGTCTTGGAATTACACCAAGTCAGCCACTTGCGTGGGTCGCGGACTTTTACCGCCGGTAGGGAATTACACCCTGCCCCGAAGAACTCATTGAATCTATGTTCGTGAATAATATAGCACATCAATATATTGAGTGCAATACATTTGTTCATTTTTTCACAATATCAAATTTATCTTGCGAAAAACAAGGACATACATTTTCACACGAAGCTATGACAGAACTAGCTAAATGACTACCTATCTTCATAGCCTCAAGCATACTCTTACCATAAGTTAGTCCAGCACTTGTCCCAGCACAAAATGCATCTCCTGCTCCTGTTGTATCCTTTACCTCGATTTGACGAGCCTGACAAAAGCCGCTTTCACCATTGTTTTTCACATATAAAGATCCCGCTTCACCAAGTGTTACAATCAAAGAGTTAAATCCGGATTGCTGCAGTTCATCAATCAATGTATGACTTAATTCTTCTGCTGATATCTCTTTAAAATCTCTTGAAAAAAGAATACTCGATTCTAATTGATTACAGATCAAACAATCAAATTGCTTCAAAAGATCTTTTCTTTCAATCGCAATATTCATATTGCTGACAACACCAAATAATTTTTTATTATGTTTTTGACATAAATAAACAACTTTTTCAACAATTTCCTCGTCCATATCTATTTCAGCCACCACAGAATCGCTATTTTCAATAATTGCGTCTCCATTTTCTTCTAAAATTGAATAGATCGGCATTAAATTCGGACGATGAGATATTGAACCCGCTAATTCTCCATTATGATCAAAAACAGCTAGCCATGTACCCATACCGTTTTCGATAGATTTCATATAATCTGTATTCACATTTCGATTTTGCAATCTCTGTTTAACATCTTCTCCTAATGCCGTATTATCAACAATACTAACAAATGTTGAGTTTAAACCTAAATTTGCAATATCTTCTACAACATTTCGTGCTACACCACCATGAATATACTCAATATATCCTGCATTTCTCCCATCAGGAACATATATATCTTGTGGAAAGCCTTTAATATCCACAAAAATCGCACCTACTACGACAATTCCATTCTTTTTTTGAACCACGTTATTTTTCACCTTTCATCTCAAATAAGATATCTCTTAATTGTGCTGCTCTTTCGAAATCTAAAGTACGAGCTGCCTCTTTCATTTCCTGCTCCAATTCTTTGATCATCTTTTCCTTTTGTTTTACCGGCAATTTTTTCTTCTTCAAATACTTAGCTGCCATTTCCTTTGTTTCTTTAGAACGAACGACATCATGGATTGGTTTGATAATTGTCTTTGGAACAATTCCATGTTTTTCATTATATTCCATTTGAATCGATCTACGTCTTGCAGTTTCATCCATGGCTTCCTGCATACTTTCTGTTATCTTATCTGCATACATAATAACTTTACCTTGCGCATTACGTGCTGCACGACCAATGATCTGAATTAAGGACCTTCGTGATCTTAAAAAGCCTTCTTTATCTGCATCTAATATTGCGATCAAGCTGACTTCTGGAATATCCAAACCTTCTCTTAATAAGTTGATACCTACAAGTACATCATATTTACCTTGGCGTAAATCATGAATGATTTCAGTACGTTCAATTGTCGTGACTTCATGGTGTAGCCAAGCTACCTTTAGATCCAAATTTTTTAAATAAGAGGTTAAATCTTCCGCCATTCGAACCGTTAATGTCGTAATCAATGTTCTTTCATGTTTTTCAATACGCTCCTTGATTTCATCCACCAAATCATCAATCTGCCCTTCAATAGGACGCACTTCGACTTCAGGATCTAATAATCCTGTTGGACGAATGATTTGTTCAACAATTTCTCCATGTGTTTGGTCCAATTCATAATCTCCTGGTGTTGCAGATACAAAAATCGCATTTTTAACCAATCCTTCAAATTCATTGAAACGTAGTGGTCGATTATCCAAAGCACTTGGAAGTCTAAAGCCGTAATCAACTAACACTTGTTTTCTTGCACGGTCTCCATTATACATACCGCGAATTTGTGGTAAAGAAACATGACTTTCATCAACTACTAATAAATAATCATCTGGAAAATAATCAAATAATGTATAAGGACGTTCTCCAGGTTTTCTGCCGTCAATATGTCTTGAATAGTTTTCAATGCCAGGACATACACCAAATTCTCTCAATGCCTCTACATCATAGCGACAGCGTTGTTCTAAGCGCTCTTTTTCTAATGGCTTCCCTTGTTCATCAAAATACGCTAATCTTTCCTCAAGTTCTTCTTCAATTGTATCTGCAGCATGATTAATAATATCCATACTTGTCGCATAACCATTAGCTGGATAAATAATATACAATTGGTATGACTGATTCACATGTCCCGTTACCGGATCTACTTCACAAATTCTTTCAACCTCATCATCAAACATTTCAATACGAATCAAATAACGATCCGTATGACCAGGTGTAATTTCAATCACATCTCCACGAACTCTAAATGTTCCACGTAATGGATCCGTATCATTACGCTTATATTGTTGATGTACTAACGCTAGCATCAATTCATTTCTTTCAATGATTTGACCGCTTCTTAAAGTAAAAATCATGTGACGATATTGTTCTGGATTACTAGCTCCATAAATTGAGGCAACACTAGCTACAATAATTGTATCTCTTCGTTCCAAAACACTGTTGACAGCTGCCATTCTAAGCATGTCTAATTCTTCATTTGTCTTCGTGTTTTTATCAATATACGTATCCGTTTTTGGCAAATAAGCTTCTGGCTGATAGTAATCAAAATAGGATACAAAATATTCCACGCGATTGTGTGGAAAGAATTCTTTAAATTCCGAATATAATTGGCCTGCCAACGTTTTATTGTGTGCAAAGACTAAGGTTGGTCGATTGACTTGAGCAATCACATTTGAAATGGTAAATGTTTTTCCAGTTCCTGTAGCCCCCAGCAATACTTGAAACTTTTTATCTTCTTTTAAACCAGAAACTAATTCTTTAATCGCTTCTGGCTGATCTCCACTCGGTTTATATTCAGACACTAATTCAAACTGATCTTTCATAGCTTCACATCCTTCTTCTCCATTATATACAAAAAGTAGGCTTATACCTACTTTTGAGCCTCTTCGATCGCTTTTTGTCTTTGTACATCATCGCTAGGTGTTTCATTCATCTTCAGCAATACTTTTTCTACCAATAAATCCCAAGTCGTCTTGTCGCAATCTCCTGTAGCTTCTAAGTCATTATCCTGTTGAAAATTGACTAAGCCTTGAGAACTTGTATTTGAAAAATATGTGTCGGTTCGATCTACACTATATCCTAAATATTGTAGATATACCTGAAGGGCTTTGGCATTATCATCCACACTATCTTTTTTAATAACATCCTTTTTCTTGAATTTATAATACGATGTTGTCTTAACTTCACCAAGCTCAACTTCAATATCTGGTTTAAACCCTTTTTTATTAATACTTGTTCCATTTGGCGTATACCATTCTGCCACAGTATATTTAAAACTTGTGCCATCTGAGAATGGTACAGTCACCTGTTCTGTACCTTTACCATAAGATGTTGTGCCAACAGTAGTGACTATATCGCCTAAATTATCTTTTAAAGCACCAATCAATACTTCGGATGCACTTGCCGTATTTTCATTTTGTAGAACAACAATTTTATCCATTTTAACTTGGCTAAATTCATTCTTTGTCTTTTGTTTAGTAATTTTACCATTCTTATCTTTTTCTTTAAAAACAACGGATTTAGATGGAATCAAAGAACTTGAAATTTCTAATGCAGCATTTAAATAACCGCCACCATTATTACGTAAATCCAGCACTAGTTTTTTTATTCCTGCTTCTTGAAGACGTGACATTGCCTTCGAGAAATCTTTTCCGCTATTCTCTGAGAAACTAGATAATATGATTTCTCCATAGCCATCATAAATATTACAAACAACCGTCGAATCAAAAGTGCCTGGTATCAAATTTGTCGTGTATTCTTTTCCGTCTCGAAGATATTTTATTTTTACACTCTTTCCTTCATGAGATTTGATATATTTAATGATAGAATCCGAATCATTTTCACTACAGTTTAAATCATCTATTGAAATAATCTCATCATTTGGCTTTAATCCTTTTTTATCAGCAGTGGAATTAATATATACATTTGAAACAACAAAATGTTTATTTTCATTCAAATAAAATGATATACCCAGACCCACATTACTTCCTTCAAGACTTGTTGAAAAAGCTTTAGCTTGCTCTAAATTGAAATAATTCGTATGTGCATCTTTATCAAGTGTCGTCATTCCCGTAATTGCTTGTTCTATTAATGTTGAATCTAGATTTTTTATTTTGTTAGAATAATACCAATCTGTATTCAAGATAGAATAAATCGTACCAAACTTTTTTTGTTCTTTACTATCTACAGAGGATGTATGATCTAAAATCATAGGTACACTGATTCCAGCACCAAAACATGCAATACATAATAATACTATTAATATTTTTTGACTCTTTTTACTCATAAACTCATCCTATTCTAAAACAAAATGGGGCGAATTCAACGCCCCAATAATTCTATACAAAAGTATACGAAACAATCTATTATTCTGCAATCCTTTTATCTTTTCATTTTCAAATATTTTCTTGCTGCCAACAAAGAGGCAAAACCACCAATCAAAACACCCGCTAAAACAATAGATGATCCTACTTGAAAATTAATTACATCTGGTTTAAACAACGCAAACATCGGTGTAAATAATTGTCCATTTAGACTTGTGTAAAGCTTTTGATATCCAAAATGAACAATTAAATATGGAATAACAGATCCTAGTAAACCAATAATGATTCCTTCCACAATAAACGGATTACTGATGAAGCCATTTGTTGCTCCAACAGTTCGCATAATCAAGATTTCATCCCTTCTCGAATCAATCGTTGTACGAATTGTGTTATATATCAAATACAATGATAAAACAATCAACAATGCAACAATACCGATTCCTATTTTTTGAATCATATTTAACATTTCAACTAATGAAGTCACACTGTCACCCCCAAAAGCAACACTTGCAACTCCATCAATATTTTTGATTTGTTTGCTAGTCTCATTGATTGAAGAAGCATTTCTCACAAAGACAAAAAATGCATTCGATAATGGGTTTGAATCTCCTCTATAAGCCTTGAAAGCAGATCCTTTTTCTTTAATCATCAATTCTAATTCATTATCTTTGGAGGAAAAATCAACATTTTCAACATTCTTTAATTTTGATATTTCATTTTTGACATCATCAATAGAACTTTCATCTGTAATGTCTTCATTTAAAATAACATGAATACTCAAATCTTTTTGTACACCATTTGAAAAATAATCAACATGAAATCCAATAATTAAAAGTGCACCAATCAAAAGTAATGTAATACCTATCGCACTAATGGCAGAAAAACATAACATTATATGTCTTTTCATTCCTAAAAAGGCATATTTAAGTTCGTATAAAAAAGTTCGTAACCCTTTCATCATAAACTCTTGTACCCACCTACATTCGAATCGTGGATCACATATCCTTTATCTAACATAATTGTACGTTTTTTAAATCGATCTACCAAAACCTTATCATGCGTAACCATCATAATTGTTGTATTCAATTTTTTGTTGATTTTCTCAAGTAATGAAATTATTTCTAAACTTTTTTCGGGATCTAAGTTTCCTGTTGGTTCATCGGCAATCAATACTTTAGGCGTATTAGCAATGGCACGTCCAATCGTTACACGCTGTTGTTGTCCACCAGATAACTCATCAGGATAACTTCTTGCCTTTTCTTTCAAATCAACCAAATCCAAAACTTCAAATACACGTTTACGGATCTGTTTACGAGGCATCCCCACAACTTCTAATGCAAATGCAATATTTTCATAAACCGTTAATTTTGGCAACAAACGATAATCTTGAAAAACACACCCAATATTTCGTCTATAGTATGGAACTTTTCTATGTTTTAAAGCTCCTACATTTACTCCACCAACAATAACAGTTCCTTCATCTGGAACTATTTCACCATTTAACACTTTAATTAATGTGGACTTTCCAGAACCTGTAGCACCAATCACATATACAAATTCACCTTTATCGATATGCAAATTGACATGATTTAAAGCATGTACCCCATTGGGATATGCTTTTGATACATCTTTTAAATCAATCATAATGTTCCTCCTATTAACTAAAAGAACTTTTCTGGTCTTTCTCTACACGGTGCAGCTTTACCTGCTTCACAAGAAGTACTTGTGCCAGACCATCCTGTTCCCCAAGCAAAATCAGCTCCGGAACTAAAACGCGCAACAGCATCACTAACGGACATTGACCCTAGATTATAAACCTCAACATGTGTATGTGCTCCACTTGAATTTCCTGAATTTCCAGACAAAGCGATTGTTTGTCCCTGTGAAACACTTTGACCTGCACTAACATAAATATTTTGAGATAAGTGTGCAAAACTTATGGCATATAATGTTCCATTCACATTACATAACATTTCAATGGTATTTCCTCCACCAGCAGGATATCCACTCCAGTTACCTAAATAACCTGTGTTACTTCCCACAGGAGCTGCAGCATATAAGATAACTCCGCTAGCAGGAGCTACAACTACAGTCCCAATTGGTGCAGCCCAGTCTAACCCTAAGTGAAGTCCTCCACCTGGATATGCCCAAGTACCAGCACTTTTACTTCCACCTTGTACAGGGAACACAAAACCAGATACAGATTCAATTGAACCTGAAAAGTTTGTTGAAATCACAAAATCACGAATACTATTCATATCAACTTGTGCTGATCTTTTCTCTGCTTCAAGCTGTGCAATTTGTTTTTGATATTGCTCTACAAGAGTATTATAAGATTCCTCTAATTCTGTTGCCTGTTGTTTTTGCGATTCTAATTCTGTTTTTTGATTTTTTGCATCTTTATCTAAACGCTTTTGTTCGTCTTGCTGCAAAACCAATTCTTTTTTCAATTTATTCAATTTTTTTATTTGCGACTGATCATCTTCAGTGATTCTTTCAACACCAGAAATACGACGAAGCATATCACTCAAACTATCTGATCCCATAATCAAATCAATAATCATATTTGTACCAATTGTTGTTTGTTCATTTTTCATTCGCGTTTCAATTTGGTCATTCCAAGCTTCAATCTCGGATTCTTTAGCTTCAATTTTATCGTCCAGTTCTTCAATATTTTTTTCAATCAATTCAATCGATTTTTCTTTTTCACTGATCTGCGTTTGTAAATTCGCAACTAAATCCTTTTGTTCCTTAGCAAGCTTCTCCATTTTTGACGTATCATTTTGCAAAGAAGCAATACTTGAATTATAAGATTCAATATTCTTTTGAAGATCTTGTCTTCGATTCTTTTGATATTCTTGAAATCCTTGGCAAGCTTTTATACCTGATTCCGAAGTTTGAGCTTGACTACACTTGGCATACCAAGCTTCTGTATTTGAATAATCTTCAGCTGAAACGGGCATAACTAAAGAGCAAGCTAATGTTAAACTTAAAAAACCTGCACCAATTTTATATTTTTTCATCGTGTCCACCTCAAATATTTTCTAACTGCTAAATAACTTCCTAACATTCCAACAACCATTCCAATTAAAAGAATACTTAGTGAAGTATATAAAACAAACGGATATGGTTTTAGCATACTCATCATATCGCTAAAAAACATTCCATCCATCACATGATATAAACCTGTATATCCAAATATACAAATTAAAACGGGTCCTAACGCCCCCCAAAAGCCGATAAAAATCCCTTCTAAAACAAACGGAAAGGAAATATACCAGTTGTAGGCCCCTACCGTACGCATGATGGCAATTTCATCTTTTCGAACTAAAATTGTCATTTTAATCGTATTTCGAATTAAAAATATCGCAATAAATACCATTAATCCAACAAAGACACTACCCCAAACTCGAATGTTTTTGAATAAACTAATCATTGTATTGATTGCACTACCGCCATAAGTTGCGTTAACAACTCCATCCATTTTAGATATTTTCTTTGTCACTTTTGAAATTTTTGTATTATCTTTTAATTCTACATTTAAAACATCATATAAAGGATTTTTGTCATCTCCCTTATATTGTTCAAACATAGCACCATTTTCTTTGATTAGTGCATCCAGTTCATTTTCTTTACTTGAATACTTCACTTTCTTTACAGAAGTCATTGAAGAAATAGAACCTGATATATCCATTATTTCTTCTTTATCTAATGTTGGATTTAAAGATATTTGAATCATGAATTCACTTTCAATTTGATTTGTGAACCCACCAACATTCATATATATAACAAATATAAACAAAGCCATTAGCAAAGCAATACCAATCGATATTATTGAAGAAAATGTCATCGAGAAATGACGATGCATATCTTTGCTAGCACTACGTACTAGTCTTGGTAAACTTTTAAAAAACAATAACATAGTTATCACCTACAGCGTTTATTATACCATATGAAGCAAGTTAATATACAAATCACAAAATTTCACATACACTTTAAAACTAAAATATATACAAAAAAAGATCGATTTCTCGATCTCTTATAAGCTTTGACCAACTGCATCTGCTTTTTTAATAGCGGCAATAAACTCTTCTTTTGTGAATGGGAAAGGTGCATTTTTCCACTCATTTGTTTTCGTAGCCGCTTGGGTCAAAGCTTCTAAATGGCTTTCATTCAAATCTACATCAGCCAAAGTCACTGGTAAGCCAATTGATTTATTGAATTTTGCCATTTTCATTAAGTTTTCTTCATCTTTGGCATATGCATATAATACTAATACACCAAAAGATACAACTTCACCATGCAAGTGGTGTCCATCTCGAGCAATTGAACAACTTCCATTATAGAAGGCATGCGCAATGCTTGAATTATAATAATATTCTGGTTGATTTGTTAAGTTTGAAACATATCCAGTGGATACAACAATATCCAAGGCAATGGCTTCAATTGCTTCAGAGTTTTGATTATTTTCACAATCCGCCATACCTTGTTTACCATATTTCAACAATGGCTCTGTACAAGTTTTAGCTAATGCCAAACCCATTGTTGCTGTATGATCTAAAGTCTTTCCTTTTGTTGCGAATTCAACTTCACATTGTTTAGACAACGCATCCCCAATTCCGGCCCAGAAATATTCACTTGGCGCTTTTGCGATAACATCAGGATTGATAAAGATATGTGCTGGACAATGAGGATATGAATAGTGGTCCAATGCTCCATTATCGTCATATACTACGGCAATGGCCGTAGCGGCGGAACAGTTTGAACAAATTGTTGGGAATGAGAAGACCATCTTGTCATTCATTTCAATCGATGCGGTTTTACAAGTGTCAATTGCTTTTCCTCCACCAATCGCAAAGATAACATCTGCTTCTTGTACGTTTGGATTTGAAGTTAATTTATGTACGTTTGTCATTGTACATTCAATACCATATACAATTGAATCTGTAATAATAATATCAGTCTCTTTAATGGCTTCACGAATTCTTGGCTCAGCCGCCGCCAAAGCTCTTTTACCACCAATCAACACAACCTTTTTAACGTTGTATTTTTCACATACACTACCGATTTCATTATAACAGCTTTCTCCGACTGAATAATTAGACATTTCAATTGTTTTCATAAACTTCGACTCCTTCTTTTACTTTAACACTTTTTGTATGATAATTCTTATATACACCTACAGTTAAGAATGGAACAATGATAATTGCGATAGCTAAATATCCACAATAACCATATCCATATTTGATAATGTTTGTTAATCCAGCCATTGAAATCGTCATAGATACCACAATAATAAATGCAGATACAATAATTCTTTTCTTGACTGGATTTGTAACATTTTTTAAAACATGAATATTTTCAAAGCGAGCCACAAATCCGAATGTTGTTGTTACTGCTGTAGAAATTAAGCATAGTAATAAACAAATACCATATACAACAACCATCCAGTTGGCATTCATTGCATTTAAACTTGTCAATGTAGGTAGAGTTGTTTCTCCATAAACACCCTTCCAAGAAATTAACATCAAAACACTTAAAACTAATGCAACAGCATTCATCACAAATGAGATCCACATCGCTTTTGAACAAGATTTACGATCCGGTAAGATAGCTCCACAAGCAACGATTGTTGGTAATGTCACACATTGAAAGCCTGCATATGTAAATGCATTTAAAATAGCTTTAGGCATGTTCATAAAACCATTCACAGTAAAATCTTTTGCTAAAATAGCTCCAATATTTTGACCTTTCATGATTCCCATACCATAAATAACAATAGCTGTCACCAAAATTGCCATACCCATATATGTACTGGCCATACGAACTACATTGGCACCAAAAATTGTTAAGCAAAGAACCACAATTCCAACCGCAACGACACAAGCATAATAATTAAATCCAAAGTATTGTTGTAATGCACTAGCAGCACCACTGATTGCTGCTGCAACTGCCATCAAAACCATGATATTAAAAAAGATCTCAAATAAAATTTCCAACTTATCGAATGGATGATATAAGTTTTCAAACAATTCCTTTGCACTTGTTAAATTTCTCTGGTTATACATCACCATGGCTTCTCGCATTGTCAATATCAATAGCAACATAGCTATTATGGCACTCACAATACCAGTCCATCCTAAACCTACATAATATGTATTTGCCTGATTTCCTGTGGCAAATCCACCTCCAGCATGTGCTGAGAACAATACGGCGCCTACCGAAAATATCGCCATTTTTCCAACTTTTTGTGCTTTCATACATTTCCTCCTATAGTGTGCACAACAAGCTAACAAAAAAACCAATCGTTTCTTGCTGCCTGTTAGACAGAAGAGACGAAAGGTTAGAATTACAATACTTCCGCGGTACCACTCTTCTTCATTCATTTAAGAATGCACTCATTTCAGATGCTATCACATCCTGCTTTATTAACGTTAAGCATACGTCCAAGTCTTATCAACCTGACCACTCCATGGTAAGTTCAAAGTTCAATCTTTCATGTCTTGCACCGACCGACAACTCTCTAATAAAGACCTTCCTTTTACTACTCCATCTCTTTGTGTTTTGTGCGTTAATAATAACATCACATTTTCAATTATGCAAGCATTTTCTTACATTTATTTTCAGTAAATTCGAATCTACGTTTTACATCCATTAAAAAAAGGTACACATTATATGTACAACTCCAAATTTTAGTAATTTTTATTTCTTTTCAATTCCATCTGCATAATCCAGTTAAATACCTAATTTAATCCAAACAATCTAAAGATAATTTATATTTATATTTATATTTTATTATAAAGTTTTAAATTTTCTGTTATAATGTATTTGGCATTGAAAGATAAGAAAGAACCCCTAGGGACTGCAATCCCTAGGGGTTCGCTTTTTTGGGATTCGGCATGAAAGATAATACTGCTTCTACTTAACAGCGACTATAATAGCTAACGTCACTAAAAGTATGACGTAAAGCATCACAAGATACTCCACAAGTAGTATTCTGCACATTCATGCCAAACCGCAACATGTTTGTGCCTTTTCCTTTCATAGAAAGACTTTTGCCTCCTCCTCAAAAAGTACACACGCGTATGCACTTTTCATTATACAGAAGCAATGTGAAAACAATATTAAATACCATTCTTTTTTTCTAATTTCAATAAATTTTCTTTTCTTTCGATTCCACCTGCATATCCAGTCAAATTATTATTTGAACCAATCACTCTATGACAAGGAATCAAAATTGATATCTTATTATGTCCTACAGCACCACCCACTGCCTGTGCTGACATTGTTGGTGAAAACATTCTTGCGATGTCCTTATATGTCATAGTTTTACCATAGGGTATTTTAAGAAGAAGTTGCCAAACTTTCTTTTGAAACTGTGTTCCAATTAGATGCATCTTAGGTAAAGTCTTTGGTTCTTTACCTTTAAAATAAAGATTTAACCATTCTTTCGTTTCCTTTAACACAGCTGTTTCTTTTTCAATAGGTTCTTTTAAACCATTCGCATAATACTTTTGATTTTCAAACCAAACACCAATCAATCCAATTTCATCGGCAGCCAATAACATTTTCCCTAATGGTGAATCATAATATTGTATATACATAATCAATCCTCTAAACAAGAAAAAAAGTCACCCGAAGATGACTTACATTTTAAAATTGGTGGAGCGTATCGGGATCGAACCGATGACCCCCTGCGTGCAAGGCAGGTGCTCTCCCAGCTGAGCTAACACCCCATATCTTCAGCAAATGGTGGGCCTGAATGGACTTGAACCAACGACCTCACCCTTATCAGGGGTGCGCTCTAACCACCTGAGCTACAGGCCCATTCGCTGAATGCCTATTTAATATACCATGTGATTTTATATTATGCAAGTCTTTTTTTGATTTTTTTTAAATATTATAATTAATTTAGTTTTAGACATGAATACTGTCAATTTATTGATTATAATACAAATAATATGGAGGTAGCTTATGAGTCAAATAAAATGTCCAAATTGCGGAACCGTATTTCAAGTTGATGAGAGTCAGTACCATGAAATCTTACAACAGGTTCGTAATGAAGAATTTGAAAAAGAATTAAATGAAAGACAAAAAAATTCCAATCAAATCATTCAATCTAAATTAGAAAAAGAGTATGAGTCTAAATTAAATCAGAAGGCTTTAGAAATCAAAGAACTTCAGGCAAATAAAGAACTTGAAATCAAACAGCTACAATCGGATTTTAATCAAAAACAAAATGATAAAGAACAAGAAGTCATTTCATTAAAAGAAAAACTAGAAGCGAGTACACAATTAACAAAATCTGAAACACAAAAAGAATATCAGGAGCAATTAAATCAAAAAGATTTAGAGATTTCTAAATTAAATGCCAAGCTTGATCAAATCCTTTCACAAAATAAAATCAACGAATCTAAGACTGAACAAGAATATAAATTACAGCTGCAGGCAAAGGAAAATGAAATTCAAGCCTTAAAGAACAACATTTCAAACAACGAAAAAGTATTAAAGGCAAATCTAGAAAATACATACCAATCTCAGTTAAATAAAAAGAATCTTGAAATCCAGTCTTTAAAACAAAATATGGATAAGGCAAAGGTTGAAAATGAATTGAATGTAAAGAGTATTAAACAAGACCTACAAAATCAAATCGAGCAGGATAAAATGAAATATCAGCTTCAAGAAAAGAGCTTGCAGGAAAAATATGATACTTTACTACAAACCAAAGATGAGCAAATTGCCTACTATAAAGATTTTAAATTGAAACAATCCACTAAGATGATCGGTGAATCTTTAGAACAGCATTGTGAAATTGAATTTAATAAGCTTCGTGCGACGGGTTTTCAAAATGCATACTTTGAAAAAGATAACGACGCTCGTACAGGATCTAAAGGTGACTATATCTATCGAGAGTTAGATGAGAATGGTGTAGAAATCATTTCCATTATGTTTGAAATGAAAAACGAAAATGATAAAACGGCTACAAAACATAAAAACGAAGATTTCTTAAAAGAATTAGATAAAGATCGTAATGAAAAGAATTGTGAATATGCTGTTCTTGTTTCTATGTTAGAACCTGAGAATGAATTGTATAATACAGGCATAGTCGACAAATCGCATCGCTATCCAAAAATGTATGTGATCCGTCCCCAGTTCTTTATTCCAATGATCACCATTTTAAGAAATGCTGCATTGAATTCTATGCAGTATAAAAATGAATTACAGTTGGTGCGTAATCAAAATATTGATATCACAAATTTTGAAGAGAGCATGAATGATTTTAAGCAGAAGTTCTCAAGAAATTACGAATTGGCTTCTAAAAAATTCAACATAGCTATTGAAGAAATCGATAAAACAATTTCACATCTTCAAAAAACAAAAGAAGCTTTATTATCGAGTGAAAGACAATTACAGTTGGCAAATAATAAAGCTGAGGATCTTACAATCAAACGTCTAACGCGTAACAATCCTACAATGAAACAAAAATTTGACGAATTAAAGAAAGACAACCAATAAAGGACATTTCCAATAATAGGAGATGTCCTCTTTTTAAAACATATTCATGAATAATGAAATGACAATCCAAAGAATCGTAAATATTAAATACAGAATGTTGGGGATTCGCTTAAAGAATCTCGCATACCAATTATCATTTGTCTTCTCTTCTTTAATAAATTCATTGATTTCTTTTGACTTTAATACCACTGTGATTAATCCATAAATCACTAGTGACAGTACTAAAACTGTAATCATAATATTATTTGAATAAGCCGACATTAGAGCTAAAAAGTTATTACCTGCATGAGCTAATATAGTAACTAAAATACTATCCGATTTAAGGTACATGTAACATAGTACTAGACTCATAAAGAAAGCAGGTATGGCTTGCGTCATATTCAAGTGTAGCAATCCAAATAATAATGATGTCACAACAATGGCGAACATTTTATTATATTTAGACAATGTTTGCAGAATCATACCTCTAAATATCAATTCTTCAAATATAGGTGCAAGTATGACAACACTGATAAAAGTAAAAGTGTTGTAGAGTAAACTTCCATTTAATGAGAAATCTGGGCTTGTATCCGGTAATCCAAATTTTGATAATAAAACACCAATAATACCTATCGCATAATTCAAAAAATACATCATGGCAACTGTATCTATTGTCTCTTTGGGTTTAAATGTAAACTTCAAATCTTTGATACCTCGTTTAAAAGAATTACTCATAAACCATAACAGGATGATTCCAGATATAAAAGAAATCATCATTTCTATACATGCATTGATTGCAGAATAATCATAATACAAAGAATACATGATTAAAGGCATGGCTACAAAGCTAAACAAAAAAGAGAGTGTCAGCTGCATAATGATATATAGCCATAATGAGCTGCCTATTTTACTCATTTCTTTATCAGGCATAAATTTTGGTGGTTGTTCCATAAAAATCACTACTTTCTAAATTCATTCTATCATAAAAGAGGCCATTAGGCCTCTTGTAAAATATGAAGTTTTCTTAATGATTCCTCAATTGAATCTAAATCTTCCTTTGATTGTGCACTCACCGTATGACAATGATATCCGCTCGTTAAATCTGTTAAAGGCTTTGCCCGATTCTGTGAAATAGAATCGATAAATTCTTTGACTTGTTTTCTAGAACTAATATTCATCTTTGCCTCTAACTTGCCATACACATTGTGTTTGACAAATACATTTTCAATACAGCCACCACAATCTACGATTGCATTCATTTCTTCTTCCATACAATTATTCAAATGGTAACATGAAAATACTCTTCGAACTCTTTGAGGTGAGCATACATATCCTTTGTGTGTCGCATAAATATGAACATTTCTTGCCTTTAATAAAGCAATATCTTGCACAATGACTTGTCTTGATACACGAAATTTTTTTGAAAGTGCACTTCCAGAAACTGGCACCTCACTTTTTGAGATTGTGTCATAAATGGCTTGAAGTCTAGCTTCTTTTTCCATTTATTTCACCTGCAAGTTTTTTAAAGACAAATCTAAAATTGGTGCTGAATGCGTTAGGGCACCACTTGAAATATAGTCCACACCTAATGCTGTTAATTTTTCAATATTTTCTTTTGTGACATTTCCAGAACATTCTGTTTCGGCTCTTCCATCGATGATTTCAATTGCTTTTTTCATATTTTCAACACTCATGTTATCCAACATAATTATATCAGCACCAGCTTCAACAGCTTCCTTAACTTGTTCTAAAGTTTCAACTTCTACTTCAATTTTACGAACAAAAGAAGCATAATCCTTTGCCATCTTAACTGCATTTGTGATAGAACCAGCCGCAGCAATATGATTATCTTTTAACATAACACCATCTGATAAGTTATATCGATGATTGTTTCCACCACCAACACGAACTGCATATTTTTCAAAAACACGCATATTTGGCGTTGTTTTTCTTGTATCTAATAACTTTGTCTTTGAACCCTTTAAGTAAGATACGACACGATTTGTATATGTGGCAATACCACTCATTCTTTGAAGATAATTCAAAGCCGTTCTTTCTCCTGATAAAAGAACACGAATATCGCCAAATACTTCAGCTAACAATTGACCGTTCTTAACAGCGTCCCCATCTTTTACATAGAATTTTACTTTCATGTTTTCATCTAACAAATAAAAGACTCTTTCAAACACTTCAAGACCTGCAACAATTCCATCTTCTTTACAGATCAATTGTACCTGCCCATATTGATAGGAAGGCATCACTGCATTTGTTGAAACATCTTCACTTGTAATATCTTCCTGCAAAGCTTGGATCAATAAGTGATCCACATTTAAACGCATTGTATTTTTATCCACGAGCTTGCCTCTCTCTTTCTATTTCTTCAAGTACCATATCATGGTACATCTTTTCTTGATTTGATAATTGATGTGACTTAGTCGCATTTGCCAAACAATCAAAATCACTTGTATAAGCCGGTTCCTTTTTCAATAAATCAACAACTGCTCTTTTACCCCACACTAAAGATTCAAGTAATGAGTTACTAGCCAAGCGATTTTTTCCATGAACTCCATTACAGCTAGTTTCTCCTACCGCATATAAGTGTGACATAGAAGTACGCGAATCTTTATCTACATGAATTCCACCCATAAAATAGTGTTGAGCTGGCGTAACTGGAATCCACTCTTTTGTACAGTCATATCCTTCTTCTAAGCACTTTTCATAAATATGAGGAAAATGGTTTTTGATGATTTCTTCACCCAAAACTGTCATATCCATCCAAACATAAGGCATATCATCTTTTTTCATTTGTTCACGAATCTTTTGTGTCATGATGTCACGTGGCAATACTTCATTCGCAAAACGCTTTCCGTCTTTTCCATAAAGCTTTGCACCTTCACCACGAACCGATTCACTAATAAGGAAGGCTCTTCCTTTTTTCTTTGTATATAAAGTTGTTGGGTGAATCTGTACATAATCCACATTTTCTAACTGGATACCATGTTGAATGGCAATCGCGATGGCATCTCCTGTTAAGTGTGGATAATTTGTAGAATGATTATACAATCCTCCAATTCCTCCACACGCAAAGATCGTATAACCTGCTTCAATGCACATTTCATTGTTGTTGGCATCTTTTGCCAAAACTCCATAACAAACATTATCTTTTTCAACAATGTCTGTCATCGTTACATATTCCATGATTGTAACATTCTCTAACTTACGAACCGTATCTAATAAAGTGGATGTGATTTCTTTTCCTGTAATATCTTCATGGAATAAAATACGTGGTTTAGAGTGTGCTCCTTCACGTGTGTAATCTAGTTCTCCATCTTTAGTTGCAAAATCAACACCATATCCAATCAATTCATTAATAATATCACGACTCGAATTGATCATGATTTCAACAGATTCTTTACGATTTTCATAATGTCCTGCCTTCATGGTATCTTCCATAAAAGAATCAAAATCATTTTTGTCTCTTAATACACAAATTCCACCTTGTGCTAAAAATGAATCACTATTTTCAGCATCTGATTTTGTCAACATAATGACCTTTTTATCACTTGGAACATGCAAAGCTGCAAACAATCCACTTGCTCCGCTTCCAACAATAACTATATCTGCCTCTAATTTTTCCATACTATTTTGCCAACTCCAACATTCTATCTAATGATTTTTCAGCCATAGCCTTCACTTCTTCATCTACAAATACTTCGTTTGTTTCATTCAACAAGCAATCATAAACTTTTTCTAAAGAAACCTTCTTCATATTCATACAGATCAATTTATCTGTTAATGGATAGAAAGTCTTCTCTGGTGAGCGTAACTGCATTTCATGAAGGACACCAAGTTCAGTACCAATCACAAATTCTTTACTTGGATTATCCACTGTATATTGAATCAATTCTGAAGTACTCCCTGCAAAATCTGTTGCCTCAACAACTTCGTTAACACATTCAGGATGTACGATAATTGGAACATTTGGATGTTCTTCACGTGCTTTTTCAACATCTTTTAATGTCACACGCTTATGCGTAATACAATATCCATCATTTAAAATAATATTCTTTTCAGGTACTTGTTTCTTTACATAAGCTCCCAAGTTTCCGTCTGGAATAAAGAAAATATTTTTATTTGGAAGTGAACGAACGATCTTCACTGCGTTTGAACTAGTTACACAAATATCAGCCATTGTTTTTAATTCAACCGTTGAGTTGATATAACATACAACCGCTAGATCTTCATATTCTTCTTTCATTTTCTTAATGACAGCTTTACTTGCCATATGTGCCATTGGACAATCTGCATTTAAATCTGGCATTAATACTTTCTTTTCTGGATTTAACATTTTAGCACTTTCACCCATAAATTTAACGCCCGCAAACACAATAATATCTGCATCTGTTGTTTTAGCTTTCTTTGCCAAAGCATAAGAATCCCCAACGAAATCAGCTACATCTTGTACAGCTCCATCTACATAATAATGCGCTAAAATAATCGCATTTTTTTCCTTTTTTAATTTCAATACATCTTCCTTTAAAGACATGGAATTTTCCTCCCTTAAAAATTTTATCGTTTTGAATTATACACCCAGACTTTACATCTGACAAGACAGTTGTAAAGTCAATATTATATAAGTTATATATCACAATGAAATAAGCACGAAAAAAGCGATGAATCAAAAATCATCGCCTTAGTTTTTTGTCTATAAAATGCTTGGTGCAATATATGTACGAGTTTTGTACTCTGCATCTAAATCATACAAACCCTTGGCATCGTGTCCAAACAATTCAAATCGAGAAATTAAATCCGAAGCATTCTTTTCTTCTTCTCCTTGTTCTTTGACAAACCAATCCAAGAACTGCATAGTTCTAAAATCTTTTTCTTCATAAGCTGCTGCGTAACAAGTATGAATCAATTCAGTTACGTATTGTTCATGTTTTAAGCCTGCCTTTAACGGATCACTTAGTTCATTTAAAGTAATATTTGGCTTATTAATAGCTTCCAAAACAACACTATAATCATTGTCTTGAAGATATTGCATCATCAATTGAGCATGTGCAATCTCTTCTTGCACTTGTACATGATACCAATTTGCGAAACCCTCTAAACTTTTATCATGATAATAATTTTCGAAATCCAAATACAAATAAGCAGAATATAATTCTTTATTAACTTGATTATTCAACAAGTTCGCTACTTTCTTACTCAACATAGCACATTCCTTCTTTCTGGCTACATCATACTCCTAGCAACAAGAAAAGCGTAGTGATATGCTCTCACAACGTTTCATTAACAGATTTCATTAAATTATCTACATCTTTATCGTTTGGATGTTTTAAAGCCTCATCAAAATTCTTCAACATTTCAGGATTCGATTCAAACTTTGTACGGATTGCCAAAGGCATCTTACCTTGGCACATCCAAGTTCCCTTTACACAATTGGATGCATCTAAATGGCTTTGAACATTTTTTAAAATCATCTCAAAATATTCTTTAGACTTACCAAAACCAGCTGTTCCAAACAAGAAAACATTTTGATTTCGTAGTGTAGAAAGATATTGTTTCATTTGATCATCACAATCTCCCTTGTCACACCAGAATCCAATGCATAATAAATCTACAGGTTCTAAATTTTTTGCATCTTCTACAGATACACAATACTTTGATTCCATAAAATTCAAACTGTTTGCCAAAGATTGTGTATTTCCTGTTTTTGAACTATATACAATTCCTATCATAAAATATATCCTTTCTACAAGTAGCGATTTCGCCATGCATAATACTCTTCATCTTTTTCCATATCAATACCATGATCATTATCATAAACTTCAAATGTATTCTGTTGAAATAATGAAATAAAATCATTTCTTGAAAGCTTTGAATGCCACTGACTATGCCATATATAAATTTTTTCTTTTTCCATTTTAATCAACGCACGATTCTCTAAACATATTAGTGCATGATTGTCTTTTAATTTTTCAATTGCCTCTATTATTTCCATAGAATTATTTTAGCACAACTTTCAAGGATAAGAAAAGACAGCCTAAGCTGCCTCGAGATATTATTATTCGTAATGATCTTTTAATTCTTGGAAATATGCTTGTGGATGATTACATACTGGACATACCAATGGAGCTGTTTCACCATAGTGAATGTGTCCACAGTTTAAACAAATCCATACAGTTGAAGTTGATTTTTTAAACATTGCATTTTCTTCTACATCTTTCAACATAGCTTTATAACGAGCTTCGTGATGTTTTTCAATAGCACCTACACCTTCAAATAAGGTAGCGATATCATCAAATCCTTCTTCACGAGCTTCTTTAGCCATTGTTGCATACATATCAGTCCATTCGTAATTTTCACCAGCTGCCGCATCTTTTAAATTTTCTGCAGTTGTTGGCACCTTTCCACCATGTAAAGCTTTAAACCATAATTTAGCATGTTCTTTTTCATTATTGGATGTTTCAGTGAAAATGTTCTGAATCTTTACATAACCATCTTTTTTAGCTTGTGAAGCATAATATTGATACTTAACACACGCCTGAGATTCACCTGCAAAAGCAGCCATTAAATTCTTTTCTGTTTTAGATCCTTTTAATTCCATAATTAAGACCTCCTATCTACTCTTATTCTAGAACAACTAGCTTTATTTTTCCATTAAATTGCATAGAAAAAAGACAAATCCTAAGACTTGTCTTTCATTCTTTAATCATTATTTGACCAAGAAGGCGTCTCATTACCTCTACGTACTAAAATAGCCTTTTGGAACTCTGTTTGATCTAAGAATTCTAGAATACGCATTGTTTCTTCTTCTGTACAACCCACTAATAATTTTACAATACAATCTTTTTTCAAAATGTCAGCTGTAATTACAATCGCATCTACATTATTTGTTGCGATAGAACCTTTGAAAACGTCAATTGGTTTTTGATCTGAACCAAATGTATCTGAAAGAAAACCGTAATCCACAGGATAAACTAAATTTGTAAATTTATAGTGAGTACTTCCTTTGGGTCGGTCAATCGTACAACTGCTAGATAACAATAGCGTATCAAGTTTTTGCCAAAAGTATGCATTATTTTCTAATTGCTGCATAATAACCTCCTATCTTGTAATAGTCTATTAATTATTATAGCATTTAGAAAATATTTTTCAATATGAGAAAATTTTTTCAATATTCTTGGAAGAATGATTTAATTGTTTCATGGTTTTTAGTACAATTTAATGCCAACATTAATAAAATTCTAGCTTTTTGTGCTGAAAATTTGTATGCAGGAATTGTCACTTGTTTTGAATCAAATACATCTGAATCAAAAACAGCTCCCTCTAACACACGACTTGCACGTACAACTGTACATTCTCCTGTATAGTTTTCTAAAACATCTTTTATCTTTGTAGGATAATTACCAGAACCTGTACCGGCCAATACTAAGCCATCATATTTATTTAACATATACTCTAATAATTCTGAATCTGAATCTGTATGTACATAAAAGATTTCTACTTTTGGTAATGTTTCAAATTCCATCTTTGAAAAAATAGTTTGAAATGTATGTTTTTTAAATGGTGCACTCAACAAATATACATGATCATCACGCATATAACCTAGAGAACCAAATTCTCCCATTTTAAATGCATCTGTTTTGTAACTATTCGTTTTTTGTAAATCTCTTCCTGAATAAATTGTATCTGAAATAACAGCTAAAACGCCAGCTTGCCAAGCTTCCATATGACAAGCTAAAGCTACGGCTTGATATAGATTCATAGGTCCATCTGCACTTGTTGCAGTTGCAGGTCGCATAGACCCTGTTAAGACAACAGGTTTATGACATGCCAATGTCAAATTCAAAAAGAATGCTGTTTCCTCCAATGTATCTGTTCCATGTGTAATCACAATTCCATCAACATAGCGATTTTTTTCTAGTTCGTGACAAATCTTTCTTAATTCAACCCATTTATCTAGGCCCATATCATTCGAATCCACATTACATAGTTGAATCGTATTCAAATTAGCTAAATCACAAATCTGTGGAATACTCTGTACAATTTCTTCTACATCAAATGTGCCTGCTTGATAATTGGCACTTTTACCTAAACTTCCACGCCCCGCAATCGTACCACCAGTGGCTATAATTGTAATATTTTTCTTATTCATATGTTTCTAAAAACTCCCAGAACTCTTGTGTATCCGCATTATCAAAATCAATTGTTGAATCCACATCCCACAAACTAATCGAATTATCATTTTCGTTGTATCCAATCCCAGCATGTTTAGCCTTACCATTTTGTATAACATACAATGTTGGTGTATACAAGAAATAAGGGGCCATGTCTAATATGATTTTACCATCTTCTGTTGAGCTTTTAAGTTGTTTAGAGTCTGCACTGACTTTACTAAATCCATAATCTGTTGAATCAATTTTATAAAGGATTAGATTAGGATGTTCATCTTTTGTTTTGTCAATATATTCTTGTAAAGCCTCACAAAAAGGACAATTCTCTCGTTCAATAATTACCACAAAAGATTCCTTGTTATCTAATTTCTTTTGCAATTTAGTTGCCGAAATCTCCTTGATTTCAAAAGGTGTTTTTGCCCCACATCCAACAAGACTTAAGCATAGTACAAAGGCACATAATAAAGTGAATATCTTTTTCATTAAAAAACCTACTTTCTAATACCATCCATAAATTTAGTTAAACTAAATGCCAATGCCTCTAGTTTTTCATTACCTGTTTGTAAAGCCATTTGAAAAGTCATAGCACGATCTGCACTTGAAAAGATTCCAATCATACCCTCATCATACATATCTTGATAGCCTAATCCCAATGCACCACTTAAACAGATACATGGCACATTGTATGCTCTAGCAAGATGTGCAATACCTAAAGGAAGTTTACCATATAATGTTTGAGCATCTGTTTGTCCTTCTCCAGTAATCACTAAATCTGCATTTTGAAGATGTTCTTTTAAGCCAGAATATTCAACAACTAAATCGATTCCAGGAACCATCCTTGCTTTCATAACCCCTAATAATACAGAACCTATACCACCTGCTGCTCCAGAGCCTTCAAATTCATTCACATTTACGTGAAATGTTTGTTTCAATTTTGAGCAATAATGAGTCATACCTTTTTCAACTTCATTCATTTGATTTAAATAAATCCCTTTTTGCTTGCCAAAAATATATGTAGCCCCATTTCTACCTAACAAATGATTTTTCACATCACACGCACAAATAATTTCAATTCCTTTTGGAAGTCTAGCATATCGCTTATCAACAAAAGCAATTTGAGTTAATGCATAAACACTAGGCACCAGCAATTCTCTTTTCGAATTATAAAAGCGAATACCAAACTCACTTAGAATTCCCATACCACCATCATTAGTAGCACTACCGCCTAAACCAATGATTATTTTTTTACACCCTCTTGTAATCGCATCCTTCATCATAATACCTACGCCTCGACTCGATGCGATCATTGGATTTCTTTTTTCTTTTGGTGTCATGTTTAAGCCTATACAACTTGCCACATCCATTATGGCAAGTTCTCCATCTTGTGAAATACAGTAATTCGTAAACATATTTTTTCCATAAGCATCTACAGTTAATACTTCTGTTGTTTTTCCTTTAATAATTTCACAAAAAACCATGGCAGTTCCTTCTCCTCCATCAGCCATAGGAAAAGTCAAAACTTCATGTTCGCAATTCGCCTTTAAAATACCATTTTTAATATTCTCTTCTACTTCTTTTGAAGACATACAGCCTTTAAAAGAATCACACGCTACTATTATTTTCATGCGTTTATTTTACCATAAGCCTTGAAAAATAGACACTTTTTTCAAAATAGTAGAAAACAAAATATAAAATATCCTTTTTTGTAAGAATAAGTGCCTTGAAAACAAGGTATTCATATGGGATAATACTTTAGTGAAAAAAATCATACGTGATTTTATTCACAAAGGAGACCATATCATGGAAAAAAAACATGTTGTTATAGGAGTGTCTGGTGGAATCGCAGCTTATAAAGCCTGTGATCTTGTCAGCAAACTATCCAAAAAAGATTATGAAATTAAAGTTGTCATGACAAAGCATGCACAAGAATTTGTCAAACCAATCAACTTTGAATCTTTGAGTAAACATAAATGTGAAGTTTCTTTATTCGATGAAACAAATGAAGATCCAATTGCCCACATCACGTTAGCTAAATGGGCAGATATCATAGTATTAGTTCCTGCCACTGCCAACATCATTGCCAAAGTAGTTCATGGAATTGCAGATGATATTGTTTCAACAACTTTCTTAGCTTGTCATACTAAGAAATTAATTTGCCCAGCAATGAATGTTCATATGTATGAAAATGAAGTTACTCAAAGAAATATTAAACTTGCCAAAGAGCTAGGATATAAATTTGTAGAACCAGTTGTTGGACATTTAGCATGTAATGATACAGGAAAAGGTAAACTTGCCGATGTACAAGATATTGTGACTGCCATTGATCACGAATTTGAAATAGAACAATCCTTAAAAGGAAAGAATGTTTTAGTTTCTGCTGGACCAACACAAGAAGCCTTAGACCCTGTACGTTTTCTAAGCAATCATTCAAGTGGTAAACAAGGTTATGCGATTGCAAAAGCAGCCAAGGCACTAGGAGCTAATGTAACATTAGTTACCGGGCCAACCGCTTTAGAAGATCTTAATGATGTAAATATGGTGCACGTAACAAGCGCTCAAGATATGTTTGATGCAATCACCTCAAGACTAGATGATCAAAACTATATTATTATGGCTGCTGCGGTTGCAGATTATAGACCTGAAATTGTTGCAGATCAAAAAATCAAAAAATCTGATGAAGAAGTCACTTTCCATTTTGTGAAAAACCCAGATATCTTAGCTTACATTGGAAAACACAAAAAAGAAAATCAAGTCATTTGTGGTTTTGCGATGGAAACACAAAATCTAGAAGAAAATGCTAGAAAAAAATTAGAGGCTAAAAACTGTGATATGTTAATAGCGAATAACTTATTCACAAGTGGCGCAGGCTTTCAAACAGACACAAATGTTGTAACATTATTAAGAAAAAATACTTCTCAACATTTACCTAAATGTTCAAAAGAAGAATTAGGATTTAAAATATTAGAAACAATGAAAGAGATTGAGATGGAGAAATAAAATGCTTGTAACAGTAGATATTGGAAATACAAACATCACTATTGGTATTTTTGACAAAGATGAGTTAATCGGTACATATCGATTAACTACAAAAGTTAGAAGAACGAGTGATGAATATGGCTTTATGTTAAAAAACTTCTTAGACCGATCAAATGTACACGAAAAACAAATTGACGCAGTTATTGTTTCAAGTGTTGTTCCTAAAGTAATGCATTCCTTCACAAATGGAATTAAAAAATTCGTAGGTATGGAACCTCTTATTGTAGGTCCTGGTATAAAAAGTGGAATCAGCGTCCAATTAGAAACCCCAAGAAATGTAGGTGCCGACCGTATTGCAGATTGCGCAGGTGCCTTTAACGAATATGGCGGACCAATCTTAGTTGCCGATTTTGGAACAGCTACTACATATGATTATGTAGACGAAAATGGTTGCTTTAAAGCTGGTGCCATTGGTGTTGGTATTGAAACAGGAGCAAATGCTTTATGGGGGCAAACCGCTCAACTTCCTGAAATTGAAATCAAACGCCCTAAAACAATTTTAGCTAGAAATACACAGACTGAAATGCAAGCAGGCGTATTCTATCAATTTTTAGGTGGTGTTGAATATACCATCGCTCAATTCAAAAAAGAAGTTGGCAAAGATTTAAAAGTCATTGCGACAGGTGGTTTAGGAAGAATTGTTTGCAGCTATACAAAATCAATCGATGTCTATGATCCTAACCTGATTTTTAAAGGATTAAAAGTTATATATGAAAAGAACAAAGACTAATTCAATCTTTGTTCTTTTTTTAACCATTTTTTATATGTATGTTCAATTAAAAATGCCCCTAATGGCGCTGTAATCAAGATGGATAAAACAGCTACAGTCAATACAATTTGTCCGCATTCTAGTCCTGCAGCCAAGGGAACTGATCCTATCGCAGCTTGTACAGTTGCCTTAGGACAATAGGCAATCATACAAAATAGGCGTTCTGATTTTGTTAGTGATGTTTTTAGTAAACAAATAAACACACCAATCATTCTAAATACAAGTACCCAAAATACTAATAGAATAGCCATTACGCCTGCTTTTAATGCATAAGAAATGTTTACACAAGCACCGACTAACACAAATAATAAGACTTCCTCACCAACCCATAACTTATTAAATTTAACAGATAATCTTTTAGATACAATCGAATGATTTCTTTGTAAGAAGATTCCCATAAACATAATCGCAATCAAGCCTGAAAACGGAATTGGCAATACATCTTCAAGTGTTACTAAGATAAATGCAACACTTAATAAAACTAGAATTTTAACTGTATCTCGCATATGGTTTTTCTTAAAGAAAATCGCAAGTCCTTTTCCCAATAATGCTCCACATATAATACCTGTTAGAATGGATAGTGGAATATTCACAAAGCTTAAAACATTAATACTTTCACCTTGAGCTAAACCAAGAAATACTGTAAACATCACAATCACAAATACGTCGTCAACACTAGCTCCAGCCAAAATCAATTGGGGAATGCTTTCCTTTGTTCCATATCCTTCTTCCATAAGTTGTAACATTTTTGGAACAATGACTGCAGGACTCACTGCTGCAACAACACTTCCCATTATGGCAGCATCCAATAAAGAAATTCCTAATAAATTTGGTGCTAAAATAATCATTCCAACCATTTCAAAGCATGCTGGCACAAAACACATCAATATGGCTGGTCTTCCAACTTTTTTTAAATCACTTAGATCCAGATTCAATCCAGCTCGCATCAATATAATAATTAATGCAATCTTTCTTAATTCACTTGATATAATCAATAATGAAGAATCAATCAAGCCAAGACAATAAGGCCCTAAAAGAATCCCCGTAAATATCATTCCTAATAACCCAGGTAATCCTATCTTTTTACATAACCAAGATAAAAATATTCCTACAAGAAAAATATAAGATAAACTTATCAGCATTTAATCTCTCCTTTCAAAACGCAGAAAAGCTGATGGTTTCCGCGTTAAAAAAACACAGAAGTCATCAGCCTATAAAAAGCGGTTTTAGTATTAAACTACGGGAAAACTTCATTCCCAATAAAAATTATACTACAATTTTTAAGTTCTCATCAATAGAGTTTTAATCAATTCTTCACTCACTGAGAAAATTGATGCGATAACTTTAACACTGAAATCTTTATCTAACATGGTTTGATATACTTCAAATTGATTTAGTGCAATGCCTTTGTTGAACATTTCCTCAACACTTTGTAAAAAATGGATGTGATTGCACATCCATTCAATCAAATATTCTTTTTTAGTTCTCTTAATGCATTTAAGTCTAATCCGACAATCTCAGATATTTCTTCAAGCGTTTGATTATTTCTTATAAGCATTTTAATCGCTATTTTGATTTGTGTATTTTTTACACCACGTTTAATGCCTTGCTCAAGCCCTTGCTTGATACCCATCTGGATTCCTTTGTTTGTGGAT
>NZ_CATVYQ010000003.1:0-70921 GCF_958348295.1 uncultured Holdemanella sp. | reverse complement strand
CCTACAATTTTTGAAGCCAACTTTTAGTCGACCCTATCTAATTGCGGATTACCTTTAAAATCATTTATATCGGTTCTTATTTTGTTAAACATCCTTTTGTGTTAATGCATCTGGTAAAATTAATCTGACTGATTCTATACGGTTTTTTTCTACCTTCAAGACTTTAATACGAATACCATTTGGTAAAGTTGTTTCATCATTTGTCTGTGGTAAACGTCCTAGTGCATCAATGACAAGTCCTCCAACAGAATCGAAGTCTTCACTATCTAAATCTAAATCTAAATAATCGTTTAAATCATGTAAACTTAAATATCCCTTTACATCATATGTCTGATTATTTAATTTAATGATATTTTCCTCTTCATGTGCATCGTACTCATCTTGTACATCTCCAACAATTTCTTCAATAATGTCTTCTAACGTAACGATACCTGAGAATTCTCCATATTCATCCATGACTATCGCAAGGTTAAATGTGGATTGTTTCATTTCAATCAATAATTCAGATACTTTTTTATTTTCATACGTAAATTTAGGTTTACGTAGAACTTTCTGCATATCAAAATGTGAGAAATCATCATACATCAACAAGTCTTTCATATTTACAACACCGACAATATTATCAATCTTATCTTGATAAATTGGAATACGCGTGAATTTTTCTTCTCTAAATATCTCCAATAAATCTTTATATGTACTGTCGATTTCTGCCATCACAACATGAACACGAGGAACCATTACATCTTTTGCCTTGGCATCCCCCAAATCAAATACTTTATTGATCATATCTTTTTCATCTTCTTCAATGACACCTTCTTCATGTGAAACATCTACAATTGTACGCAATTCACTTTCAGTCATTGATATATTTTTATTTGAATTTTGTATTCCCATTAATTTTAGTATGCCTGAACTAAATAAATTCACAAACCAGATAACTGGTGTTAAAACTTTCATCAAAAGTAAAATGATTGGTGCATACGCAATCGCAAGTTTATCTGCATTGATCGTAGCCCATGTTTTTGGTGTGATTTCTCCAAATACTAAAATTAAAAAAGTAATAATAAATGTTGCGATACTTACAGCAGCTCCACCAAAAGAATACGCAATCAATGAGGCAATACTTGCAGCTGATGTGTTGACTAAATTGTTTCCAATTAATATTGCACTCAACATTTTTGATTGATTTTCCAATATTTTTAAAGCCAATGCAGCCTTTTTATTTCCTTCTTCCTCCAAAGTTCTCAAACGAATTTTACTGACTGAAACCATTGCTGTTTCAGCTGAAGAAAAAAAGCCTGATAATGCTAATAAAACTACTAACTCTAGGATTTGTATCCATAAATCCGAATCCATTTTTCACACTCCCTATATTTTTGAATATTGTATCATACTCACGATATTCTAGGAAGGGCAAGTCGAATTGCCTTTTCTACAATTTCAATGGTAGGATTTTTAAATCCTTTAACTTCTCCATCTAAATTTGCATAAATAAGCTCATTTTCTGTATCTAAATGAACCGTTTTTGCCTGATACATAGACACTAGATTCGTATATTGAAGGTGATTTCCTTCTTGGTATTTTTTTGCCAATTTTACAATTTGATGTCTTTTCACATTTGAAATCAGGCAGACATCCATCCATCCGTCATCAATATTGGCATCTGGACATGGTTTAAAGCCTCCACCATAGTATTTTCCATTCGCAAATACTAAAAATCCATATTTATCTTTCGGTAATTTTTTTGTATCGACCTGAATTTGATATTCTTTACATATCGGTTTTCTTAAACTGATCAAAGCGGATAATGCGTATGGAATAATACCTTCTGTAGGCATTTTTTTCTTTAGTTCATTTACTTGTTTTGCGACTTCAACATCAAAGCCAAAAGAGACAGTATTTATTGAGTATTCTCCATTTACTTTTATTAAGTCACAATCTATATATTCTGGTTCTGAATAGTTTGCCAAATTTAAAAAATCTTCTCTTTTTAAATCTTCAAAATATTTCACAAAATCATTTCCCGTTCCGATTGGAATCACTGAAATTATCACATTTTCTTTTTCAGCACATCCATTTATGACTTCATGCAAAGTTCCATCTCCACCACAAACAAACAAATGTACAGGTTCATTGGATAGAGCATATTTTTTTGCGATAAATGTCGCATGTTCAGGTCCTTTGGTTTTTTCGATAATAATTCTTTTCCCTTGAAAATGCTCTTTAATTTCCTTAATCAATTCATATTGACTGTTCTTTCCAGATTTAGGATTTACAATAAATACATCCTTCATATACTTTTCCTTCCGTTTTATACTTCAATCAATCTTTCTACACAGGTACTCGCAAGAAGTAGTCCTGCGCTTGCGGGAACAAAAATTGCACTTGGTAATGGTTGCCCTGATTCTACTGGCATAGGAATTTCTGTAGATGTCACTACCCAAATCTTATTACGTATACGATTTTTTCGTTTCCATTGACGAATTTGTTTAGCCATTGGATCATAACTTGTCTTTTCTATTTCTGTAACAACAAGTTTTGTAGGATCTTTGCGCCTTGCCATTCCCATACTTGATAAGAATGGTATATTTCGATCTATACAGGCTTGCATTAAATCTTTCTTACTTTGAATTGAATCAATACAGTCTACCACAAAATCAATGGATTGTGAAAAGATCTCATCATCTTTAGTCTGGTCATAGAAAAATGCATATGTATCCACAATACAACTTGGATTTAGTGTACGAATTCTTTCTTTCAATACATTGACTTTAATTTGATCTACTGTATCTAAAGTCGCAACCAATTGACGATTAATATTGCTTGGTTCCACACAATCTTTATCTATTAGAATTAGATGACCTACCCCAGTTCTTGCTAAGGCTTCTACACAAAAAGATCCAACTCCACCCACACCAACAACAAGGACCGTTTTATCATTTAGTGTTTCTAAAGCCTTTTTTCCAAGCAACAATTCACTTCTTTCATTTGTCTTCATCCATCAACCATTCCTTTACTGCATTATATATTTCATTTCTATTTTGAGCTTCAAACCAATGTACAGGCATTTGATTTTTAAACCATGTATATTGTCTTTTCGCATATTGTCTAGAATGTGTTTTTATAGCTTTTTTTACTTCCTCTATACTTTTTTCTTTTAAGAAATAATCTTTAAACTCTTTATATCCAATACCTTGAAAACTTGTATATTCCCATGTTTTTGGATTTGAGAATAATTCTTCAACTTCTTTGACCAAACCATTCTCAAACATAATATCCACTCTTTTATTGATTCGATCATGTAAAATTTCTCGATCTATATCTAAACCTAAAAAGTATACATCATACAATGGAATATGTTGTTGTTTATCTTCTTGTTTGGATTTTGGTGTACCACTATGGCCAATTTGAAGAGCACGAATCAAACGTTTACGATTGTTGGGATGAATTTTTTCTAGAGCTTTTACATCTTGTTCTTCTAACATCTCAACCAATTCTTCATTTGTTTTAGAATTTAAATAGGCTGTATAAGCTGCATCTTCTTTTTCTTCTTGAAATTCATAATCATACAATGCAGCTTTTAAATAAAGACCTGTTCCACCACATAGAATGGGAAACTTCCCTCTTTTTACAACATCTTCGATCGCCGTACGACATTTTTCTTGGAACACCTTTACATTGTAAGGTTCATCATAATTTTGAACATCAATCAATTCGTGATGTACACCTTGCATTTCTTCTTGTGTTACTTTGGCCGTGCCAATATCCATTTTTTTATACACTTGCATACTGTCGCAAGATATAATTTCACCATTCAATTGTTTAGCCAACCATACGGAAAGACTTGTTTTTCCGATTCCAGTTGGACCAACGATTGCTAATACTTTCTGCTTATCCACGTTCAAATTCCTTTCTCAATTCATTATCACTCATCACAATGACTGTTGGTCTTCCATGAGGACAGTGATATGGTTGTTTGCACTTTTGTAAATCTAAAATAACCTGCTTCATTTCCTGCATAGATAATGGTCGATTAAAACGAATTGAACTATGACATGCCATTGTCGCAATCATATGTTTTCTAAGTTTTGCCATATCTACATCTTGATTTTCGACAAAATAATCTAATAAATCTTGTAAGAATTGTTTTTGGTCCACATCATGAAACCATAATGGAATTTCACGAAGAATCAATTGATCTGTTCCAAATGGTTCAAATTCAATCCCAAAGAATGCTGTTTTTTCATTGATTGCCATATATTGAGCCAACACATTACTTGAAACATCCAATTGGATAGGAACCATAAGCGGTTGTTTGTTTGTACATTGCACCAATAATTTCTCATTCAATTGTTCATAATGATATCTTTCTTGTGCAGCATGCTGATCCACAATAACTAACCCTTCTTCATTACTGCATAATATATATGAATCGTGTAATTGAGCTAAAACTTGTAAATGTTTAAAGAATTCTGGTCCCTTATCATTAACTTCTTCCTCTTTAGGAATCGGATATGAAATAGGCTCTTCTTGTATTTTTATATCAGTAGCCGTTTTTTCTTCATATACCTGTATCTGCTCCATTTTTTCTTTGATGACTACTGGATTATAATTTTTAAAACTCTGTTCAATTCTTTTATCTTCTTTTGGACATTGCTTAACAGGATATGAATATTGAATTTCTGGTTGCTCAAATATAACACTTTTCTTTTCAGGTTTACTTACTGCTACTGTTTTTAAAGAAGCATTCAACGCATCTTGAATCGTTTTCTTTATCAAATCTAACATTTCACCTTGTTTTGATAAGCGAACTTCCCATTTGTTTGGATGAACGTTTACATCAACCAATTGTGTGTCTGAATCCATCTGTAATACTACAATTGGAAAACGATTTGGCGGCATATAATCACTATAAGCATCTAGAATCGCTTTTTGGATTGCGACACTACGAATCAATCTTGTATTTAGAGTTAAAAACATAAAATATTTTGTAGCACGATTGATTTTTGGCTGAATCGCATATCCATGAATGTGAAAATCTTCATTACTTCCTTCAAAATGAATTGCATTTTGGGCTACTTCTTTTCCATACATTTGATATAGAATTTCTTGAATATTCCCGTTTCCACTCGTTTGAAACACAACTCGTCCATCATGAGAAAGTTGAAAACGAATATTCGGATGTGATAATGCCATTTTATTCATTAAATCTGCAATGACAGAAAACTCATATGAAGTACTTTTCAAATGTTTGAATCGAGCAGGTGTTTTTATGAATAATCCAGAAACATCTAATTTTGTTCCTCTAGGACAATTACATTTTTCATCCACATCCAAACTTCCATAGTTATATCTTAATAAGGTTCCTTCTTCTCCATTACTTGTCTGCAATTCAACTTGGGCGACAGAAGCAATACTTGGTAATGCTTCTCCTCTAAATCCCATTGTTTGAATATTGAACAATTCTTCTTCGGAATGCATTTTACTTGTGGCATGTCGCATAAAAGCTAAATGTGCATCTTCATGATCCATTCCACAACCGTCATCTGTAATCACAATTCTCTCAATACCACCTTGATAGACTTCAACTTCTATAACAGTTGCCCCCGCATCAATACTATTTTCAACGCATTCCTTTACAATTCCAGCTGGTCTTTCAACAACTTCTCCAGCCGCAATCATATTTGTTAAGTGTTCACTTAATACATGTATTTTAGCCACATTTTGCACCTCCATTCATATGAATTTCATATCTATAATTCTATTTTTTCGCTTAGTTTCTTTAATTCATAAAGACAATCTAGAGCATCTCTTGGTGTCATTGAATCAATATCTAATTCTTGTAATTGTTGTAAAAGTTTAGATTTTTCTGGTTGAACTTGATCCATCACAAATAAACTTGGTTGATAATTTTGATTATTATCTTGGTTTTCAAAATTCGATAAAAGTTGTGAAGCTCTGTCCAAAACAACCTTTGGTAAATGTGCGAGTTTGGCAACATTGATACCATAAGATTTATCTGCTTTTCCTTCGACAACACGGTATCTAAATTCAATTTCATTTTTTTCTTCTCGCACATCCACATGAACATTACGCATAGATTGATGTTCTTCTGCTAAATCTGTTAATTCATGATAGTGCGTCGAAAATAATGTTTTTGCGCCAATTGCTTCATCAATATATTCAAGCATAGCTTGTGCAAGAGCCATACCATCATATGTTGCAGTTCCTCGACCTATTTCATCAAATAAAATTAATGAGTGTTTCGTTGCATAGCGTAAAGCTGTATTAGCTTCCATCATTTCGACCATAAATGTACTTTTTCCTGTCAATATATCATCAGAAGCACCGATTCTCGTAAAAATACGATCAAAAATAGGCAACTCCGCTGTCTTTGCAGGGATAAAACTTCCCATTTGGGCCATAACTACAAGTAATGCATTTTGTCGCATATATGTAGATTTACCACCCATATTCGGACCTGTAATCAATTGTATATGTTCATCTTCTGACATTTTCCAATCATTCGACACATATCTTTTTTTCTTCATACGATCATCCAATATCGGATGTTTTCCTTCTACTACATTGACATTATATCCTGGATGGAACGTTGGACATACATATCCTTTTTCGCTGGCAAGAATTGCCAAAGATACAAGTACATCAATCGTAGATAACGCTTGTGCACACGCATGAAGATCAAACAAGTCTCTTTTTATTCTTAATAATAAGTCATTAAATAAACTTTGTTCTAATTTTATCTTTGTTTCTTGCGCATGTAAGATTTGTTCTTCTTTTTCCTTCAATTCTTGTGTAATAAATCTTGTTGCATTCGCAAGTGTTTGTTTCGGGTGATACCCAAACTCTTCTTTGATATTACCCAAATTTCCATTACGAACTTCAATATAATAACCGAACACACGGTTATATCCTACTTTTAATGATTTAACCCCTGTTCTTTCACGCTCTTTAGCTTCTAGTTCTAAAATAAAATCTTTTCCTTGTTTTGCTATTTTTCGAACTTCATCTAATTCCTGATTGTACCCATCATTAAAGACTCCACCTTCTTTTAGTGTTAGTGGTGGATTTTCTATAATCGCATTTTTTATTTCATTGTATAATTCTTGGCAGTCTGGAACTTCATTAAATTCTGGATATGAATTCAAGGAAGAAGCTAAATTTAAAATAGGTTTTGCGTGTTCCAATGTAGCAACAAGTTGAAGTACATCTCTTGGACTTGCATTCCCATAAGCCATACGGCTCGCAAGTCTTTCCATATCATATACATAAACTAAATGTTCTTTTAGGTTTTCTCTTAACATAAAGTTTTCTTTTAAATCTTTAACTGCAGCCTGTCTTTTCGCAATCTTTTCTGCATCAATCAATGGGTATTCAATCCATCTTTTCAATAGTCTTGAACCCATGGCACTTTGGCATTTATCCATAAAAGACCATAAGCTTTCTGCCTTTGCATTTGTTGATTGACTTGAAACCAACTCCAAATGATTCTTCGTTTCATAGTCCATGACCAGCACTTTATCTTTGTCCATGGATTCTATAGGTAAAAAATGATCGATATGTTGTTTTTGTGTGTCTTTTAAATAGGCCATCAACAGTGCAAATGCCTCTTTTAATGACTCGGATTCAATTTCATTTAATAAAGGTAGATCCTGTAAATCAATATTTGACTTTTTATGTTTTGAAACGAGCATTGTATCCATCTCTTCTAGGGCAGCTATCCATTTTTTATCCATTGTCATTGGACAAACAAGCTCACTTACATTTTGTTCTAATAATGCTTTTTGTAAAGCAACTAAAGATCTTTGTAGAGTTTGATATTTCAACTCGCCCGTACTTAATTCGCAATAGATAACTGTAATTTCAAAACTTGACACGCTACATGATGCCATATAGTTTGTCGACTTGGCATCCATAGTTGCATCCATATATGTTCCTGGTGTAATAATTTTAACAATTCCTCGATCCACCAATCCTTTAGCACTGGAAGGATCTTCTAATTGTTCACAAATTGCTACTTTATATCCCTTTTTTACTAAGCGTGAAATATATGAATTGGCCGCATGAAAAGGAACACCACACATAGGTACTTTTTCTTCTACCCCTGCACTCCTTCCTGTTAATACTAAATCTAATTCTTGTGAAGCCAACTTTGCATCATCAAAAAACATTTCATAAAAATCCCCTAAACGATAAAATAAAATCGCATCGGGATTTTCTTCTTTCATTTTTAAATAATGTTGCATCATTGGTGTATATTTTTTTTCTGCCATAAATCATCATCCTAACACGACTATTATACCAAAATTTCAAAATAAATATGTTATAATTAAAAGCACTGAATAAGGAGGTTATCACTAATGAAACAAACAATTCAATGGAAAAACAAATCCATTCAAATTGATATTGGTTTGATTCTAATTCTAATCCTTTTTGGTATGACTAGTTGTTTTGCACTATACAATTCTTTCAACTTAATAAAATACGGAAGTGGATATTCATATTTATTGCGTCAATTATTTTGGTTTATTGTAGGATTTTTCGCCATGTTTTTGCTTTCAATTCTTCAAAACAAAAAAATATATTCATATATGGATACGGCATATAAAATTCTTATGCTTTGTCTAGTTTATTTGTTTCTCTCACGCTTATTATACAATTTTGTAGGTATAACACTTCCTTTTGCGAGTGAAACTAATGGTGCCATTTCATGGTTTCAACTGCCTTTGATTGGTAGCTTTCAGCCAAGTGAATTCATTAAAATTGTTTTAATTGTTTTAGTCTCACAAATTATTGTTGATCATCAAAATGCACATCCAAATCCAACACATAAAGATGACTTGATATTGTTGTGGAAAATCGCAAAGGTATTATTCCCACCATTATTTTTGATTATGATGCAGCCAGATACTGGTGTATGTATTATCATCGTATTCAATATCTTCGTTTTAGTGTGTTGTAGTGGTATTCGTAAAGAGTATATTATTGGAATTTTTGCCTGTGTGGTTATTGTTGTAGGAGCATTCTTATTCTTATATTTTGAATACCCTAATATTCTTACTTCATTTATATCTTCATACAAACTTCAAAGAATTGATGCATGGTTAGAACCAGAAAGTAACATTCGAGGTAGTTCGAATCAGTTATACACTGCATTATTGTCGTTAGGCAGTGCCGGATTAACTGGATATGGGTTACAAGCAAATATCATTTCTATTCCTGAAGCGCATACAGATTTTATCTTTGCTGCTTTTGGACAATGTTTTGGATTTATTGGAACTACATTTATATTATTACTTTGTTTATTACTTGATATTTATTTATGCAAAATTGCTTATGCTGCAAAAGATAAAAAAGATCGATTCGTTGTTATTGGTATTATCGCGATGTTGCTATATCAGCAACTACAAAATACAGGAATGATTGTTGGATTATTACCAATCACTGGTATCACATTGCCACTTATTTCTTATGGAGGAAGTAGTATTCTATCTTACTTCATTTCATTCGCAATCATTTTAAATATTTCTCCAGCAACAAAAAGAACGATTCGTTTGAATCGTTCAAAAAGACGTAAGTTAATTAATATAAATTCTTAAGTCGAGTCAAATAAGAATAAGTACGATATCTCGCAAATCGTACTTTTTTTGTACTCGAATGTATGATTATTTCAGAAATCGATGCTAAATCCCTTTCTAAGTGATCATAACATACATGTGCATAGGCAAGTGTATCACCTCTGACCCCAATTTTTCGTGTATCATTCATAATATATGGATTTTTTAAAGAATGATGGTTCTTATGTGAAATAGGCATGATTTCACAAAGTTGTAAAACCTTTAACCCTGGATCCACGACCGCCCCTTTAAGAGCTCTATTTACAGCGGTAGAACCAGATTGAGTACTCACACAAATACCTGAGCCTTGACTGCTTTCAAAAAATTCATCATCTATCGAGATATCTAGCACTAATGTTTTAGCCAAACTTTCAATACGTACTTCATTTAATGCATATAATGTTTCATTGACTTGAGGAAGATCCATTTGAAGTAAATTAAATTCTTCAATTGTTGGTTGATTATGTTTTAAATCATATATCAAATGATCTAGTTCATCTTGTGTATAGTCGGTAAAAAAGCCTAAATTACCTGTATGTATCGCAACAAATTGAATATCATCCAATCTATCTATATACGTATGAATCGCTCTTAATAAGGTACCATCACCTCCGACAGAAAAGATAACTTCAGATTTCTCATCATCATACTCCCATCCAATAGCAAGACATTTTTTCTTTAGAGTTTCAGCAACTCTTTTTGAGTTGTCGTCTCCCCTGTCTACCAAACTAAAACGCATCAAATCACTTCCTCTTTCATTAAATCTATTGTAACATATTTAATGGGTGATATGAATGTATGATAATATTGAAAGAGAATTGAAATTATTGATCGATGAAGAAGTATATAACAAATTACTTCATTCATATGATTTTCAGAATCCAATAACACAAACAAACACATATTTTGATACAAAGAATCAAGATGTAAAGAAACAACATAGTGCAGTACGAATTCGAATGATTCAAGATAAAAAGATATTCACTTTAAAAATCAGAAAAGATGAATACACACATTATGAATTTGAAAAAGAAATCAACACTGAAAACATAGATGATATTAATGATACAGAAATATTAAATTGGTTTGATCAATATCAAATTCCTAAAAATTTAGATCCAACAGTTAGTTTTACCACCTTGAGATATGTGTATAAATTTGAACATGGAGAATTATGTTTGGATAAAACAGACTACAAAAATCATACTGATTATGAAATAGAATATGAATACACTTCAGATCATGATGGAATCCACTTTTTCAATTCAATCTTAGAAAAATATGATTTAAAATGGATAAAAAACTGCCCTAGCAAAATTGCTAGAGCATTAAATGATTAAAATTTATGTGTTAAACGATAGAAGAAGGATTTGGAATTATATTCTTCTTCTTTTTTCTTATAATTTTCAATTTCTTCTTTATTTTTATTATAAAGTTCTTCTATATCTTTTAATTTCTGATTTTCAGATTCTAATTCAGAAATTTTCTCATCTTTTGTTTGCGTTTCTAATAGGAAGATTTGTTTACTCTTTTCAATTTCTAATTTAAGTTTTTCTTGATATAATTGTTCAATTTGGGCTTGTGCCTTCTCTTTTTCTTCTATAATTGCTTTAAGCTTTTCATTTTCGAATCGTAGTTCCATTTCAACTGTTGATATTTCATGTTTTTCTTTCCTAAAATAAGTAGATAATCTTTCAACGCCTTCAGCCTTGATTGTGATACGACGAGTTGCCGGGTTTTTATATTTCCAATCTTTATCTGGATTATCTTTTACTAATTTTGCGATTGCTTTATCTACTGTATTTCTTGATTTATTGAAATGTTGGCATATCTGTGCAATATCCATATCATAATATACATCAATTGCTGATGCTTCTTCAGGCATATCCATGTCCCCTTCCTATGAAATTCATAATAATAATCTAACGAGTCACGATTAGTCTATCATAGTTTTAACAAGAAAGCTATACCTATATATGAATTTCCTATATTTTTATATTTTATATTCATGCTTTTTACTTTTTTCATATCTTTCTCACATGAATCTTCATATCTATTTATTTATTCAAATCCTATTTAATTTGATATTTTTTATTTTCATATCTATATCACATGAATTAAAATATTCCTTTCATATTTGCAATTTACAATTCATATGATTCTAAATAATTAGTATTACATTTCATATGAACAATATTTATGACATTCTGCGTTCATATGAATAGTTTTATGCAGATTCTTAATTCATATTTTAATTCACATTCTATATTTTTTATTCTTTTTATTTTCACATGAATAAGATTTCATTAAAAATCAGTGTGAAAATTCATAAAAATTTCATGTGAATGTTCAGAAGCGTCCTCCAACGATTTTTTCCTCTCTATGTGATACTTATATGAATATACTATATTTAAAGCAATTATACGCTGTATCATATGATTTTATTGCATATTATGCTTTTTTTGTTCATATGAATTAAGAACTCTATATGATTTTTGTGCTTATATTCCTATAAATATAAAAAAATCGTATGAAATATCATAAATACTTCATACGATTAAGCATATTTACGAGCTTTTACGTCCTTCAAACGCTTTTAGCAATGTCATTGCATCTGTATAATCTAAATGACTACCTACAGGAATACCGTGAGCAAGTCTACTTACCTTACACTTCCCTTCTAGTAGTTTGCATATATATAAAGATGTCGTTTCTCCTTCTACTGTAGGATCAAGAGCCAATATTACCTCTTCTGTTTTTTCATTCACTCTATTTAAAAGAGTCTTTATATTTAATTGATCTGGTAAAACTCCTTTTTGTGTATTAATCAATCCATCTAGTACATGAAATACACCATTATATTGTTGCATAGACTCGATTACCGATATGTCTTTCGGATTTTGTACTACACATATGATATTCTGATTTCTATTAGTATTCTTACAATACTCACAAAGCTCATCTTCTGTCAAATTACCACATCGAGTACATTTTTTTACTTTCTTTTTTAAATTCACTAAAGTTTCTGCCAATTCAGATATTTCATCATCTGACCATTCTAATACTGTAAATGCATATCTCTCTGCAGTCTTAGCACCCACTCCTGGTAATTTCTGAAATTCATATATTAAATCATCAAATGTTTTTGGATACATGCTTCACCTTCTAATCTTCTTTTATTTCTATACTTGGAAACAAACTTTTCATATGATCTTCTATACTCATATTATTATCAGATTCTGAATCTTTTCTTTTCAAGCGAACTTGATAAGGTTCTGGAAGATTACCACTAATCATTCTTTCCTTAAACTCATCCAACACACGAGATTGTTGTGTCTTATCTAATGCGAATACCTTCTTAGCTTTTCCTAATAACACTTCCATAAAATCTTCATATCCATAATTCAGTTCAAATTCATTTATTTGTTTCGCAAAGATTTCACTCGATACACATACTACAATATAATTAGATCCACTAGCCATAATACTACTGTTTCTCAATGTAGCCGCATATTTTCCAAATTCTAAACTTGATATGAATTGTCCTATATTATTGAACTTATTCGTATCAATACTTCTTTCCATCTTTGTAGCTCCAACTAACAATTGAATGACAAATTCATCGTTTAATATGATTTTATTATTTTTATTTTCTGACTGTTTTAATGTTTCACGTGAAACATCAGAAATTTCAGATTTCTCTAAAGCCCCATTATTATCATCTTTTTGAGTGCTTTTCTCAATTATATCTGAGTCATCAGAAGTATCGTCATATGATGTTTCATAGTTTTCTTCTTCCTCTACCTCTTTAAAATCATTCTGATCTGAATCAATAATATGTGTTTTCGATTCATATGAATAACTTGAAATTTTTAATAAAGAGGCTTCTAAGTAGTCTAATGCGTTAGATGCGTATGTATATTTATTAAATGTATCCATTAATTCTTCCATGCATTTAATTCTGAAATTAATAGGTGCTAATTTAAAATATTTCCTAATCATATCTTTGTTCATATCCGATACTAGAGTTGAATTCTCAGAATAATCTAAAATCAGACTGTCCTTCAACATGTGAATAAAATCTGCAGTCAATCTTTTAATATCCATTCCCATATCTGAATATTTCTGAATATCTTTGACAAAACTATCTACATCTTTTTTATATACCGAATAAAATAAATGACCAATATCTTCAGATGTTACGACACCATAAATTTTACGAATATCATTCACATCAATATGAGATGAACAGTATGCAACACATTGATCCAATATTGACAGTGCATCACGCATACCTCCATCAGCTAATTGAGCAATCAAAGTTAATCCATTCTCATCAATTTCAATTCCTTCATTTTTACAAACAATAGATAATCTATATTTAATGTCATGCATACTCACTTTGTTGAAATCAAATCTTTGACAACGAGAAATAATCGTTGGTAAAACTTTATTTGGTTCTGTAGTTGCAAAAATAAAAATTACATGAGCAGGAGGTTCCTCGATTGTTTTTAATAATGCATTGAATGCTCCAGAAGTCATCATATGAACTTCATCAATAATATAAATTTTATATTTTCCCTGCATTGGAGCATACTTCACTTTATCAATCAGATTTCTTACTTCATCTACACCATTGTTGCTGGCAGCATCAATTTCAATAATATCTGGATGACTTCCATTTGCAGCCATTTTGCAGTTCTCACAAACTCCACAAGGAGCATCTTGGCTATTCGTACAATTTAATGTTTTAGCAAATATTTTTGCGATTGAAGTTTTACCTGTTCCTCTAGGACCACAGAATAAATAAGCATGAGCAATACGATTTTGTATGATCGCATTTTTCAATGTCTGAATTATATGTGTTTGACCAACAACTTCATCAAAATTTGTTGGTCTATATTTTCTATATAATGCTTGATATGCCATTCGTAAAATCCTTTCTATATGTTTTCCTGTATCTTATTTTATCATAGTTTTACTCATTTTATTTGATTGAAATAGGGAAGTACAATATATATGAAAAGCAGAAATCATTCCTACTTATGATTTCTGCTTCTTTTTCATATCTCTTTTCTTTTTAAAAAATTGTTTTAACAAATCTGAACATTCAGATTCAAGAATTCCTTTTCTATATTCAGGATGATGATTGAATTCAGATACTTCAAATAAATTTGTACACGTCCCCACACAGCCGCCTTTAGGATCTGATGCTCCATATACAACTTCTTTGATTCTAGATTGTATAATCGCACCTGCACACATAGGACACGGTTCTAAAGTTACATATAATATGCAATCCTCTAATCTCCATGTGTTTAATTTCTTACACGCTTTTTTAATTGCCATAATTTCTGCGTGCGCAATACTTTGTTGCAAAATCTCACGCTTGTTATATCCACGAGCTATGATTTTATCATCTTTTACAATCACACAACCAATAGGAACTTCATCATAACTTTCTGCTTTCTTAGCCTGTTTGATAGCTTCCTTCATCCATTTTACATCATCCATAAATTCTATTCCTTCCCATGTATATTATTATATATATAATTATAATGATTAAATTGTACAGGAAAGACTTTTTCTTTGAAAAAGTCACATGTCTAAATGACGTGCCCGGTTCGTTTCCAGTCGTCCAGTAACATTTCAATATCTACTCCACCTTTCTGAATCATTCGGTATCCCGATCCATTCAGTCTTTATCGATGGAGTTTTTATTGTATGCTTTGTTTATAAATACTTCAGAATTTCATCCATGATCTATGTACCTATCTTCCAGTAAGATATCATAAACTTCTGGTTCTGATTATTTATCTTATTTAATCCACAAATCCCATGCCTCTAGGATTGATGACATAGGCTGCACAATAATGTACACTCATTCCTTTAATCTTTGTATACTTTTCTTTTCCAATCTTACTCGTATTCTTTGGATCTACTTTGATTACATCCACTTCATTCATCAAACATTTTCTTTCTACTTTTTCTAATATCTTTTTATACGCAAAACTCGATAATGTTTTATTTTCCTTCTTTGGTCGATAGAGCATCCTTGTCTTCAACTACCAGACTCTTCTTCTCCGAAACCAATTTCTTAATATAAAAAAAACTACTACACATGATGGAGCTTACTTAAGGCTGCTTCGTTCCCGACCTGACCTGATTCATAAGATATCATTGTAGTAGCCAGTTAATTATATCAAATCCATTTTCAATTCGCAATAGAAAAAGCTGTCAAAGACAGCTTTTAAGATTAACCAATTTTCTTTTTACCACCCATGTAAGGTTGTAATACTTCTGGAATCAAGATTGATCCATCAGCTTGTAAATTATTTTCTAAGAATGCAATCAACATTCTAGGTGGAGCTACACAAGTGTTGTTTAATGTGTGTGCAAAATACTTCTCACCATTTTCACCCTTAACACGAATCTTTAAACGACGTGCTTGAGCATCTGTTAAGTTAGAGCAACTTCCAACTTCGAAGTATTTCTTTTGACGTGGAGACCACGCTTCAACATCCACTGATTTACATTTTAAATCTGCCAAATCACCTGAACAGCATTCCAATGTACGTACTGGAATATCCAACGTTCTGAAGAATTCTACAGTATTCATATACAATTTTTTAAACCATTCCATACTATCTTCTGGTTTACAAACAACAATCATTTCTTGTTTTTCAAATTGGTGAATACGATATACACCACGTTCTTCAATACCATGAGCACCTTTTTCTTTACGGAAACAAGGTGAGTATGAAGTGTAAGTATATGGAAGATTTTTTTCTTCAAGAATTGTATCTTTAAACTTACCAATCATAGAGTGTTCACTTGTACCAATCAAATACAAATCTTCACCCTCGATTTTATACATCATACCTTCCATTTCTGCAAATGACATTACTCCATCCACAACTGAACTACGAATCATATATGGTGGAATTACATAAGTAAATCCTTTTTTATCAATCATGAAATCACGAGCGTAATTTAAGATTGCTGAATGTAGACGAGCAATATCACCCATTAAATAATAGAATCCATTACCTGCTACACGACGTGCTGCATCTAAATCAATTCCACTTAAACGTTCCATAATTTCAGTGTGATAAGGAATTTCAAAATCAGGAACAACAGGTTCACCAAATTTTTCTAATTCAACGTTTTCACTATCGTCTTTTCCAATAGGAACACTATCGTCAATAATGTTTGGAATCTGCATCATTTTTTCTGTTACAGACTCTCTTAATTTAATTTCTTTTTCTTCTAAAGCTGTTAACTCATGAGCAATCTCTGCCATTTGTTGCTTAATTTCTTCAGCTTCTTCTTTTTTACCTTGCCCCATCAACTTACCGATTTCTTTAGAAATCTTTTTACGATTAGCACGTAAATCATCCGCATGTTGCTGTGTTTGACGAAGTTCTTTATCCTCCATCAATACTTCATTTACTAAAGGCAATTTGTAGTCTTGGAACTTTTTCTTAATGTTCTCTTTGACAATGTCCGGGTTTTCACGGACAAATTTCATATCTAACATGATATCCTCCTCTGCAAAAAAAAAGAGACACTCGCACCCATAAAGGGACGATGTCTCGCGTTGCCACCCTTTTTACCATATATATACATATATGATCTCTTAACATGATAACGGTATGTACCGGATCAAACTACTCTATTTCATTCAATCACTCAAAGGTGCTGTTCAATCAATCATACCAGTATTTTCACCAACCATACTGTCTCTAATTCATATATGAAATAATCTACTTATCCTTATCTTTGTTTTCACCACATTTATACCATTAAAACAAAGACAAAGTCAACCGCTTATTCTGTAAAATAGCCTCATCAAATCGGATTTATCATATGATTCTATTTATCTACAAATCATATTCAATATCACAATTATATATAGTATTAAAATATAAGAAATCCATCTATAATCCATTCCCATGAATATTAAAAACTGAATAAACAAAAGTAACCCTAATAGAGAAAAGAAGGCATAAATTCGTTTTGTTGAATTATCATAATACAAATAATATAAGCCAATTACTGCCATTGCAAAAATAGCGCCAATACATAAAGATCCTATAATGCTTCCATGACCAGAAATATAAACACATGCCGCAACAAAGATCATACATACCAAGGAAATTTTATCTGCTTTTCTATCTTGTCTAAAACTTTCCATTTTGTATACATCTAAATTGTGAATAATATTTGTGACTTCTTCATTCGAATAATTCAAACTCTTTTTACATGATATCAATTCAGCCACAGAAACGTGCAAAGATTCAGATAGGGCAGGTAACAATTGAATGTCTGGATATCCTATTCCACGTTCCCATCGGCTAACAGCTTTATCTGTGACATGCAGCTGTTGAGCTAATTCCATTTGCGTCATATTGTTTTCTTTTCTTAACTTACAGATAAACATTCCCATATCTTTTGCGTTCACATATATCACTTCTTTCTATAATAATTTATATTTATTCTATCAAATTGGCAATCAACGCGTCGTTTATATAATGTATTCGGGTTATTTTTATCTGATTTATCATATGAAAAAGGAGCAAAATCATAATTCTACTCCTTACATGCATTATTCTTCTGTATTTTCTTCGGATTCTACTTCAGGCTCTTCATGATCTACCAATGTCATACGCGTTACTTTCGCATCTCCATTTAAGTTGATCAATCTTACACCTTGTGTATTTCTTCCATAGATACCCACATTCTCTAAAGCTACACGAATCATAATACCATCACTGGCAACAATCATCGCATCTTCTTTACCAGTAACAGCGCGCATACACATTAGCTTACCAGTCTTTTCTGTGATATTAATTGTACTAACACCTTTTTTACCACGAGAAGTCAAACGATAGTCTTCAAACTTACTACGCTTACCATAACCATTTTCAGAAACAACAAGAACTGTATCTCCTTCACTTGATAGTGCAGCACCTACAACTTCACTGCCATCACAATTGAATCCTAATACACCACTTGCGCTACGTCCCATAATACGAACTTGATCTTCATTAAATCGAACAGCTTTACCATTTGATCCAGAAATGATTACTTCATCTTGTCCTGTAGTTAATTTCACAAAACGCAATTCATCATCTGGTTTCAAACTAATCGCAATCTTACCATTACGATTGATATTTTCAAATTCAGATACGGATGTACGTTTCACAATACCATTCTTTGTAACAAATAATAATGTTTCACTTTCATCATCTTTAGGAACTGCAACAAGAACGTTTACTTTTTCACCTTTTTCCAAAGTCATTAAATTAACAATTGGAATTCCCTTAGATGTTCTAGATCCACTAGGAACATTGTATCCTTTTAATCGATATACACGACCTTTATCTGTAAACAACAATAAGAAGTCATGTGTCGACATTGAAATCATTGTATCAATAGAATCCTCTTCATTTAACGTTAATGATTTGATTCCACGACCACCACGATTCTGAGCACGATATGTATCTACAAGCTGACGCTTAATATACCCTGACTCTGTTAATGTGATAATCACATCTTCTACTGGGATTAAATCTTCATCTTCCATATCAACAGAAGCATCACTAATTTCAGTTCTTCTCTCATCGCCATATTTCTGATCAATTTCATTTAGATCATCACGAATGATTTGAAGAACACGATCATGATTTGCTAAGATATCCTTCAAATCTTCAATCGTCAATAATAATTGTTGATATTCATTTTCAATCTTATCTCGTTCCAATCCAGATAATCTTCTTAACTGCATAGCTAAGATAGCTTTAGCTTGAATCATACTCAATCCAAACGCATCACATAAGTCTTGAGATAAGCCTGCTTCATCCTTTTTAGAACTACGAATCATATGAATAACTTCATCAATATGATCCATCGCAATACGCAAACCTTCTAAAATATGTGCACGATCTTGTGCTTTCTTTAACTCAAACTGTGTTTTTCTTACAACTACATCAACCTGATGATCAATATAATCATGAATAATATCTTTTAAAGGCAATTGTTTAGGACGACCATTTTCAAGTGCCAACATATTGATACCAAATGAAGTTTGAAGTGGTGTTAATCTAAACAACTGATTTAAGATTACTTCTTCCTGTGCATCCTTCTTTAACTCCATTACAATACGTATACCTTCACGGTTACTTTCATCATTTAAATAAGTAACACCTTGGATAGCTTTATCACGAATCAAAGAAGCCATCTTAGTAATTAAGTTTGCCTTATTGACTTGATAAGGAATTTCATAGAAAATGATTTGTTTCTTTCCATTTGATAATTCTTCAACACGATACTTCGAACGAATCATAATTGATCCTCGACCTGTTTCAAATGCTTGACGAATACCTTTACGGCCTAAAATGATGCCTCCAGTAGGGAAATCTGGTCCTTTAATTACTTCCATCAATTGAGGAACTGTAATATCTGGATCATCCATTACTGCAAAAATGGCTTGAATTGTTTCTGATAAGTTGTGAGGTGGAATATTTGTTGCCATACCAACCGCAATACCCACAGCACCATTGATTAATAAGTTGGGAATACGGCTAGGAAGCACAACCGGCTCATTTTCTTCACCATCATAGTTTGGAATAAAATCAACCGTATCCTTTTGAATATCTCGCATCATTTCCATAGAAATTTTAGACATACGAGCTTCCGTATAACGCATTGCCGCAGCTCCATCTCCATCTAGAGAACCAAAGTTTCCATGTCCATCCACTAGTGGATATCGATACGAGAAATCTTGGGCCATACGTACCATCGCATCATATACAGCCGTATCACCATGAGGGTGATACTTACCAATAACTTCACCAACAATACGAGCACTCTTCTTATGTGCTACACCAGAAGTAATTCCCAATTGATTCATCGCATGTAAAATACGACGATGAACAGGTTTCATACCATCACGAACATCTGGCAATGCACGTGAAACAATAACGGACATTGAATAATCTAGAAAGGCTGTACGCATTTCTTTGGATATTTCAACATCTTCTACATAGTCATATCGCTTATTTTCTTCTTCCATAAGGACCTCCTACTAGTAATCCAAATTAGCGTATACAGCATTTTCCTGAATATATTCACGACGAGGCTCTACATCCTCACCCATTAACATATCAAATACACTGTCCGCTTCCATCGCATCATCAATTGTGACACGTTTCAATACTCTATGATGTGGATCCATAGTTGTTTCCCACAACTGTTCTGCATCCATTTCACCTAAACCTTTATAACGCTGAACTTTATATCCATCTTTAAATTCTTCACGCAACTGATCCATTTCCTGTTCCTTATATGCATAGGCAATCTTCTTACCTTTTTGCACCTTGTATAAAGGCGGTTGAGCAATATATACATATCCACCTTCAATAACAGGCTTCATAAAACGATACAAGAAAGTCAACATCAATGTACAAATATGACTACCATCGACATCGGCATCGGTCATAATAACAATCTTGTGATAACGTAATTTTGATACATCTACATCTTCTTGAATGCCACATCCAAAAGCAGTGATCATACTACGAATTTCCTGGTTTTCAAAAATACGATGCGTTCTAGCTTTTTCAACATTTAAAATCTTACCACGCAAAGGTAAAATAGCTTGTGTTTTCGCGTCACGACCTTGTTTCGCGCTGCCTCCGGCAGAATCACCTTCGACGATATAGATTTCGCATTCACTTGCATCTTTACTTGAGCAATCTGTTAATTTTCCCGGTAAAGAACTAATACCATCCAACGCAGATTTACGACGTGTTAATTCACGAGCCTTTTTAGCTGCAATTCTAGCCTTACTTGCGATTTCAGCTTTTTCCACAATAGCCTTAGCTACATCTGGATTTTCTAAGAAGAAACGATTGATTTGTTCTCCCGCAATATTAGAAACAATCTTACGAACTTCACTATTTCCTAATTTTGTCTTCGTCTGTCCTTCATATTGAGGATCTGGATGCTTCACTGAAATAATCGCAACTAAACCTTCTTTAACATCATCCTGAGATAAAGTCTCATCCTTTTTGATCATATTATTGTTTTTCGCATATGTGTTGATACAACGAGTCAAAGCCATTCTAAAACCGTCTTCGTGATATCCACCTTCATGCGTATGAATATTGTTACAGAATGAATAAATACTTGATTGATATCCATCATTATATTGCAAGGCTACTTCTGCAAGAATTCCATCTTGCAATCCTTCTACATAAATAACTTTATCGCTTATTGTACTCTTATTCTTATTTAAGAATTGAACGTACTCAATAATTCCACCCTCATACTTATAGTCATTACTTTGACCATCCGGAGTTCTTTTATCTGTTAAAGTTAAACGAATATCTTTATTTAAGAATGCAAGCTGTCGCAAACGAGAATTTAATGTTTCATAATCATAAATAGTTGTATCTTTAAAAATCTGGGGATCTGCTTTAAAACGAACCAAAGTTCCTGTTTCTGTTGTTTCTCCAATGACTTTTAAGGGTTCAACCGCATGTCCACCATTTTCAAAACGAATAAAATAAATTTTACCATCTTGAAATACAGTAACCTCTAACCATTCACTCAACGCATTAACAACACTAGCACCAACACCATGCAAACCTCCAGAAACCTTATATGCGCCTCCACCAAACTTACCACCAGCATGTAAAACTGTCATAATGGTTTCAACTGCACTGATTCCTGTCTTTTCATGAATTCCAACTGGCATACCACGACCATTATCACGTACCGCAATAATGTTATCCGGTTCAATTGTTACATCGATTCGGTCCGCAAATCCAGCTAATGCCTCATCAATACCATTATCTACGATTTCCCAAACCAAATGGTGAAGTCCACGAGCCGAAGTCGAACCAATATACATTCCTGGTCTCAAACGAACCGCTTCTAACCCTTCCAACACTTGAATATCATCCGCAGTATACGAATGTTCTACTTGTGTAGCTTGTGATTCTAATTCTTCAAATTCAAGAATTTCTTTTTGTAATTCATCCTGACTCATTTGTAGACCTCCTTAATTCTCCCTTGTTCTATATCATAGAATCGTACTTCACGATTCCAATGCATATTCAATCGTTCTGTTGTTGTTATAAAAATCTGCATATCTCTTGGAAGCTTCTCAATTAATTGTCGCTTTCTGAGATCATCTAATTCACTAAAGACATCATCCAATAATAAAATTGGATATTGTCCACTTTTTTCATAAATAATTTGAGCTAACCCTAATTTTAATGCTAAAACAAAACTTCTTTTTTGTCCCTGACTTGCAACTTCACATACAGGCTTTCCGTTTAATTCAAACAAAATATCATCCCTATGAATTCCAATTAATGTTTGATGATACTTTTTTTCTTTTTCAAAAGCTTTTTCATATGCTTCTTTCATATGAACTTTCATATCTCCATCTAAAGAAATAAAAGTCATATATTTTGCTTCAATTTCTTCTTTTTCATTTGAAAAAAAGGGATACAATTCTCTCGCTTTTTTCATTAAAGAATGTATAAATTCATTTCTTTGTTTGATAATCACACTTTGAACATCAATCATCTGATCCAAATAAATATGAATCAAGCACTCATCTACTTTATTTTGTTTTAAAGCTTGATTTCTTTGTTTTAAAAGTTTTTGATAAGAAGATAAAGTAGATGTATAAGTTTTTGATAGTTTCATTAATTCCATATCAATAAATCGTCTTCGATTTTTTGGTGATGATGTAAATAATGACAAATCATCTGGACAAAACAAAATGGCATTTTCAATCCCAATAAAATCTGAATATTTTTTTACCGAATTTTGAAAACGAAACAAATGTTTTTTTTGATGATCTACAACAACTTTTAATTCTTCTTTTCTGTTGTTAGATTCTACTATTGCCTGTACACAAAATTCATTGCATCCATGCATAATCATACTATCCATTTGATTTGTGCGAAACGAACGCAAATGGCTTAAAAAATAAATTGCTTCAATTAAGTTTGTCTTTCCTTGTGCATTTTTTCCATATAAAAAATGAATGCATTTTGGTGTAAAAGAAAAAGACATGGTTTCATAATTACGGAAATGAAAACATGTCAGTTTTTCAACATTCATTTCACTTCTATCCTTATTCCATCAGTTTCCACAATATCCCCATGGTAGATTTTTTTTCCACGACGATTCTCATTCTCGCCGTTTACTAATACTTCCATGCTTGCTAAATATTCCTTGGCCTGTCCGCCACTATAGACAACATCACAAGCTTTTAGCAATTGTGCTAATGTAATATACTCATCCTTTAGTTCAAATTCCATGAAAATACCTCTTTTCGCACTTAAATTATATCATAAAACCACACAAATATCTATGCGTACAGATATACCGATATAAAAAGAAACCGTTTAAAACGAGTTTAAACGGCATTTTCTTTAATCATAACTACGAATTGGAACTAAAATCATTAAAACTGAAGCATCTTCTGGATTAGATACCTTGATTGGTTTCATAAATCCAGAAAATTCAATTAATACTTTCTCGCAACCCAATGCTTTGATTGCATCCAACATATATGTACCATTACATGTTAATGAAATTTCTTCTCCTTCATATTCACATTTTGTCAATACTTCATCTGAATTTCCAATTTCACTAGAATACGTTTTAATATGTGTTTCTGCAGAAGAACATTCTAATTTAATTAAATGTACTTTATCATTACGAATAAAGTTTGTACGATCAATCGTACCCGCAATTTCATATGAGTCAACCAACATTTTAGAAACACAACTCGTTGGAATAATTCTTTGTACATCTGGGAAGGTACCATCAATTAAACGAGTTTGAATAATTGTTTTACCAAATACAAATTGGGCTTTTTTAGAGTCTGCAAAAATATCAATAGTATCATCATCAGAAACTGAACGAACAACCTCAGTTAAAGATTTACTAGGAATAGTGATATTAAAATCCTGGCTTGAATTTAATTCGATTGTTTTTCTTGCTAAACGATAAGAATCTGTGCCAGAACAATACAACATATTACCTTGAGAATTGAAATTAACACCTGTTAGAACAGGACGTTGATCTTTATCACTGCACGCAAATGCAGTTTGAGAAACAATAGATTTTAAATCTGTTGCCTTTAATACAAAATGATGATTAGGCTGAGTAAAGTCAATATCAGGATATTCATTAGAACGAATACCATTTAAATTGAATTGACCATTATCACTTGAAATACGAACTAAAGAATAATCAATAACTTCGATTTCAATGTTTTTACAATCTAATTTTCGAACAATCTCTAATAAATACTTAGAATCAATAATAATAGATCCTTCTTCTTCAATATCTAAATTATTTAATTCTCCAGGTACAATAACTGTGCGAATTGATATATTTGAATCACTACCAGTTAAAATCATAGATCCATCTTTTAAATCTATACAAATACCTGATAATGCAGGTAATGGAGAAAAAACACTAATAGCTCTAGAAACTATAGATAGTTTGTCATAAAAATATTTTCGATCAATTAAAAAATGCATAAAATCCTCCTTTTATTAATATATATATATAAATTATAATATAAGGACCTGTATAAATGTGTAAAAATTGCACAGACCCTTTAAAATACATATTTTCCTTTATTTTTTTGTATGTGGATTCCATGAGGAATACAGTGTATAAATTAAGAATCTAAAGTACTACGTATTTTTTCGACTGCTGTTTTAAAAGCTTCATCTTTTTGAATTAGTTTTTTTGCACGTTCATAAGAACTAGAGATTGTAGTATGATCTCGACCACCTAATTCTTGACCAATAGATACATAAGATTTATGAAGCAAGTCTCTGGATAAATAAACACAAATATGACGTGCATTTGCGATAAATTTTTGACGACATTTTCCCTCTAAATCTTTATAAGAAAGGCCATAGAAGCGAGTAACAGCTTTTTTAATCTTTTTAATCGTTAATTCATCCGATTGCGATACAATAGGCTCTTTAATAAGCACTTTACGTGCAAAATCCATGTCAATTACATCTGGATTGAATAAAGTTGCATTAAAAATTAAGCGATTTAAAGTACCTTCTAGATTTCTGACGTCATTTGAATATTTACCAGCCAAATAATCAATAACATCTTCACTCATGTTTACACTTTCTTCACGTCCCTCGATTTTTTTCTTTAAAATTGCTTTACTTGTTTCAAATTCTGGTTTAGAAATACTGATTGTTAATCCGGAGACAAAGCGTGAAATTAAACGAGACTGAAGCCCACTGATTTCACTAGGATGCATATCACTCGTAATAATAATCTGTGTATTTTTTTGAATCAATTGGTTATACACAGTAAAAAAGATTTCTTGACTACTCGAGTGTTGTTGTAAGTTTTGAATATCATCAATCAAAAAATAATCACAATCTAAAAGCTGTTCTTTTACTCTTTCAACTGTATTGCCATGAATATTCTTTGTTTTCATAGCCTCAATCAATAAGGAAACTAAATCACCACTATACATGTAGATGACTTTACATTCTGGATGTTCCTTAGCTAAATAATTTCCCATCGCATGTAGTAAATGTGTTTTACCTAAGCCAGAATTACCATATAACATAAGTGGATTAAAAAGATGTGAAGTCGTTTGTGTACAACAAGCCAAGCATGCAGCATAAGCTTCAGCATTTGAATTTCCTTCAACAAAGTTTTCAAATGTATAAGAAGGATTAAATTTGTTTTCTAGTAAAACATTTGTTCTTTGTTTAACAACTTCCTCAGGCATCATCTTTTCCATTTCTTTTTGATGAATAAATTGAATTGTTAATGTATCGCCCCAAACCTCACTAAGTGTGGATTCAAAAAGTTCTTTTTCCTTTTGCTTCTTTAAAATACTAAAAGTAATAGTAGAACGATAAGCTACATAAGCTATATTATCCTCTATTTTAAATAGAGTGGTTTTAGATATCCATGAATTAAATGTATGACTATCAAAATAGTTGGATTCTTGAATTTTTTGTAAAGTTTCATTCCATATCGATGCATAAGACATGGTAGACATAGTAAAACCTCCTTGCAGTATTACTATTATACACGATTTTTACACTTATCCCCATTTATTATTTGTGGATATAAAATATCCCAATGTGGATAAATGTGCAAAAAAAATAAATAAAATTGGGATAACTCATGTTATATTCATATTATATACATATCAAATAGTTGTAAAATAAAGGCCATGGATGACTTTTCCATAGTTATACAATGTATAAAATAAGCTTGGTTTTATTCACTGTATAACTCGACACTTTATACTCATTTATAGATAAATAAGTATATACAATGAATATTACCAAATGTATGTATACAATTGATATGTGGAAAAATTAAGAAGATGCTATAATATAAAATACATGAGTTAATTAATCATGGAAAAAATGATTAAATATAATTGGATGATATTTAAAATATCTTGGAGGATAGAAAAAATATGCAGTATGAATTTAGAACAAACTTAAAACAAGAAGAATTTGATGGATTTGTAGAAAAGCATGAATATTGTAATTTACTACAAAGCTATAACTGGGCAAAAGTAAAAAATAACTGGGATCATCTTTATACAGGGGTGTATAAAAATAATGAATTAGTTGCAACCGGTTTAGTTTTGATAAAAAGATTGCCATTATCATTTTGTATGTATTATTTACCTAGAGGTCCTATTATGGATTATAAAGATAAAGAGCTTGTTCAATATTATTTTGACCAATTGAAAAAGGTAGCAAAAAAAGATCATTGCATCTTCATTAAATTTGATCCAGCTATTCACGTGAATGATTATGATTCAAAATCATATAATACAAATAGATATGAGGATACAGAAACATATTTAGATATATTTAAAAGTTGTAAAGCTATTCATCATGGATATACGATGAGCATAGCAGATACAGTACAACCACGTTTTCAATCCAATGTGTATGCATGTGAAAATGTAGAAGAAACTTTGCCAAAACACACAAAACGTTTAATTAAAGATGCAGATCGAAGAAATGTACAAATTATTCATGGGAATGTTGAATTATTAGACGAATTTAGTCGCTTGGTTGAGCTAACTGAGTCAAGAAAAGGGGTTGCGTTAAGAGATAAAGAATATTTTAAGACATTGTTAGAAAATTATCCTGAAGGGGGCGTTATATTCTTAGCTACATGTAATGTATATAAATTAAATGAAGATGCAAAAACAAAAAAATTGCAATTAGAAAAAGAAATTGCAGAAATACCAGAAAATGCGAAAAAGAAATTGCATCGTTTAGAAGATCAATTACGAAGTGTAGATAAAGATACAAAGGAATATAAAGAAATTTTTGATGAATTTGGTCAAGAAGATAAAGAAATTGCGATTGCAGGTATTTTAAGTATTCAATTTGGAAATACTTGTGAAATGTTGTATGCAGGAATGGATGAAAGATTCAAAAAATTTATGCCTCAATATAAAGAATATGTTGAAAACTTTAAATGGGCATTTGATAGAGGATGTTTATGGAGTAATATGGGTGGTGTAGAAGGATCTTTAGATGATGGATTGACAAAATTTAAAGATAACTTTAATCCAACTATAAATGAAATGATAGGAGAATTTGATATACCGGTTTATCCATTTATGTATCGTTTAACTCAAAAAGCGTATGAAATACTTAAAAGTAAGCATAAGTAATAATAATTTTATTGACAATCATTTTAATTTATGTTTATAATGTTTGAGCAATCTTATTTGAAAATTTAGAAGAAGAAAAAGACTGAGGGGTGTAATCAAGATGAAAAGAACATATCAGCCAAGTAAGAGAAAACACCAAAAAGTTCATGGCTTCCGTGCTCGTATGGCAACTGTTGGTGGACGTAACGTTCTTTCTAGAAGAAGAGCGAAAGGCAGAAAGGTTTTATCCGCATAGAAATCACCTGCTAGGTGATTTTTTTGTCTGGATAGGGAAATAACATGAAAAAAGAGTTTCGTGTATTAAAAAACTATGAGTTTTCTTCCATCATCCAGAATCGACAATTTGTTAAGTCGTCGTCATTCGTTTGTTATTTTCAAAAACGAAAATTAAATCACGCAAGAATTGGAATCAGTGTTGGTAAAAAATTAGGAAATGCGGTTTGCCGAAATAAAGTTAAAAGGCAGCTACGCAGTATTATTGATGAGATTTTTACTTTTGAAGAGGGATATGATCTTATTATTATAGTACGACCAGCCTATGTAAATAAATCGTTTGAAGAAAATAAAAATGAAATGAAAGAAAATCAAAATCGGATAAATAAAAGATTTTTGAAAAAGTAGAGGAATAAAAAATGAAACAATTTTTGCAGAAAAAAGCAAAATTGGTCTTTCTATGTATGTTGGTATTATTAACATGTACGGCTTGTGCAAATCCAAGAGGTAGAGATGGAAAAACATTAGCAGACCAAATTATTGCAAGTGAAGAAACAACAATTGATGCAAGTCAAATCAATTACAAAGACATTTCTGATAAAGAATTAAAGAAAGAAATTAAAAAGAATATTAAAGATGGACAATATACAATTCAACCAACAACTTTTAAAGAATCTATGTCAAAAGGATGGTTCGAAGGTTTAATTGTTTGGCCAATTGCACAAATTATCAACTTAATTTCAGCAAAAACAGATGCCGGTGTAGGTATTATTTTAACAACATTGTTAATTCAGATGCTTGTATTTTTATTTACACGTAAATCACAAATGTCTACACAAAGAATGCAGGAAATTCAACCTGAAATTCAAAAAATTCAAGATAAATATAAAGATAAAACAGATGAGCGTTCTAAAATGCAAATGGCTCAGGAAATGCAAAATCTTTACCAAAAATATGATATTCATCCATTTGGTTCAATGTTGATTACGTTTATCCAATTACCAATCATGATGGGTATGTATTATGCTACAATGCGTTCTGTAAGTGTTGTTAGTGGTAGCTTTATAGGTATTTCTTTAGCAGGAACTCCACTTGATGGATTTAAAGCATTTGATATCGCATATATTGCTATTTATGTATTGATGGTTATCTTCTATATTATTTCAATGAAATTACCTCAGTGGTTAAAGAAATGGCAAGATAAGAAAGATCACGTTAAAGTTAAAAAATATGCACAACCAGAAACGAATCCTATGGCTAATAGTATGAACATGTCAATATACTTCATGACAGCTATGATTTGTATTATGTATATTTCATGGCCAATGGCGATGTCATTTTACTGGTTAGTATCAAGTGTAATTCGTGTATGTCAATCATTGATTCTACACCAAGTTATGAACAAAAAGTAGGTAAAACATATGGAATTCACTAAATTTACTGGAAAGACTTTAGATGAAGCTTTAGCTGCTGCAAGCAGTGCTAAAGGATGTACAAAAGAAGAAATTCATTATGAAGTAACAGAAGAAAAAAATGGTTTTTTAGGAATTGGAAAAACAATTGAAATTGAGGCATATTGCCCAAAAGATATTGAAGATTTCATTAAATCATATATTCAAACATATTTTGATAACGCAGAATTAGATGGAACAGTAGAAATTGAAAATGATCATGGATTCTATCGTATTACTGTAAATACAAAGAATAATGCGATTATGATTGGTAAAGCAGGTAAGTCTTTACAAGCATTTAATCGTTTGGTAAAAGCTGCAGTAAGCGCAGCATTTAAAAAACGTATCGGACTTTTAATTGATGTGAATGGTTATAAAGAAGAAAGATACGAAAAGATTTGTAAAATGGCGGTACGTGTCGCAAAAGATGTACGTCGTACAAAAGTAGATGCCGTATTAGATCCAATGCCAGCCGATGAAAGAAAAGCAATTCACAATGCATTGGCAGGAATGAATGATATTTCTACTAAGAGTGAAGGTGAAGGCGAAGGACGTCGTTTACACATTTTATATACACCAGGAAAAGATGAAGAATAACGGGATTATCCCGTTATTTTTTGTAAAAAGGAGATTTTTATGAAAATTATTATCGGATTAGGGAATATTGGAAGAGAATACGAAAATACACGTCATAATGCTGGCTTTATGGCGATTGATATATTGGCAAAAATGCTAGAAATGGATTTTAATCAGGAAAAGTTTTCTGCTTATTTTGCAAAAAAGAAAATTGATGGAGAAGATATTATCTTATTAAAACCAACGACATATATGAATAATAGCGGTATCGCTCTAAGACAATGCATGGATTTCTATAAAGTGCCTTCTGAAGATATTCTTGTATTATATGATGATATGGATATGCCAGTAGGAAAGCTTCGCTTGCGCCAAAAAGGCAGTGCCGGAGGCCATAATGGAATCAAAAGTATAATTTCTCATATTGGTACGCAAGAATTTGATCGTATTCGCATAGGTATTGGAAAAGATAAAATGATTCCCGTTGTAGATTGGGTACTAGGCAAATTTCCTCAAGAACAACAAGACGATTTAAATCATGCTTTAGAACAAGCCGCAAAAGCAGCTAAATTTTCTATTAAACATTCTTTTAGTGACACAATGAATAGGTATAATAAAAAGTAGGTGATATTCTTGAAAGAGACAATATTAAATAAACTACAAGCTAATCCAGTTACTCAACAAATGGTTCAATTTGGAAATAATATAGGAAACTTATTACCAAATGAAGAAGCTTTATGTATGGCTAGTGCTTTTATGCAGGATAAACAAACACGAATTGTAGTCAAGAAAAATCGCTATGAAGCTCAACAACTTTATCAAAGATTGAAACCATTAATTGATGATACATTATTATTTGTGATGGAAGAATCTTTACGTGTACAAGCCATTGCTTCAAGTCCAGAAGATAAACAAGAACAACTCTATGTATTAACGCAGCTTGTGAAAGAAGATAAGCCACGTATTATTATATGTAATACGGCGGCCTTTTTGCGTTATTTACCAGATATTGAATTATTTAAAAGTCTTTGTTTCAAATTTGAAGTGGATCAAGAAATTACGATGGCTGAATTGAAACAAAAACTAAATCGTGCTGGTTATACAAAAGTCAATTATGTCGATCGCCCATGTACATATGCGAGTCGTGGAGGTATTGTAGATGTATATTGTCTAGAATATGAACATCCGATTCGTATTGAATTTTTTGATACTGTGATTGAATCTATTCGTTTATTTCATGAAGAAACGCAACGAACAATTGAAACTGTGGATTCAGTATTGATTAATCCAGCTACAGATTTATTATTTACAGATGATCAGATTGAATATCTACAAAAAGAAATTGATTCTGAATTAGAAAAACAACACGAAAAACTTATTCAAGATGATTATGATTTCTTATTGGATTATATTGAAAAAGATAAGATTTCCATAGAAAATTATGATATTGATCCACATTTATATATTTATTTTAGTTATTTAAAAGCGAATAAATTAACAGACTATGTAAAAGGACATATTATCTTTTCGAGTCAGGAAGAAGTAGAAAACGGATATAAAAAATTGAATGAAGAAACTATTTCTTTTATTCAAGAAATGGTAGAATCTCATCAATACTTACCTAAATATAGTATGTATCATGATTTATTCACATTCAAAAATGAATACAATATTCAGATGTTCCATGATTTTTTGGATTTTAAAAATCCAATTTTTTCAAAAATAGAGACATTAGAAAAATCAGATCAGCCATTGATTCAAATTTTAGAAAATCTAAAAGGAGAAAATATCTATATTTCTTTGGATGAAGAGCATACTAAAAAGGTGGAAGAAGCTTTAAAAGCGTATTCGATTCATAAAAATATCACATTTATAGAAGATAATTTTTATGAAGGATTTACATATGAAGATATTTCCGTTTATACACAACAGGAATTATTCCATCGTCCTAGTCAAATCAAGCGTTATCAGAAAACATTTAAACAAGGTCTGATCTTACAGAATATTCTTGAATTAGAACCAAACGATTATGTTGTGCATGAACAATATGGTATTGGTCAATATGTAGGAATCACAACGCGAAAAGTAAATGGAAAAACCTTAGATTATTTACATGTTTTATACAATGGAGGCGACGAATTATTTGTTCCATTATCACAGTTTCAGCTTGTAAGAAAATACGTGTCCAAAGAGGGTGTGGGCATTAAGCTATCTCAATTAGGATCAAATAAATGGAAAAAGACTAAGGAAAAGGTTTCTAAGAAGGTTGAAGAAATTGCAGTTCGATTAGTTGAGTTATATGCGAAGAGAAACGAAGATATTGGATTTGCGTTTAGTAAAGATGATGATCTACAAAAAGAATTTGAAGATGCCTTTGAATATGAGGCAACACCAGATCAAATAAGAGCAACCGAAGAAATCAAACGCGAAATGGAAAAACCAAAACCAATGGATCATCTACTTTGTGGAGATGTGGGATTTGGTAAGACAGAAGTAGCTATGCGTGCAGCATTCAAGGCGATTTCAAACAATAAACAAGTAGCTTTACTATGCCCAACTACAATTTTATCTATGCAACATTATCAGACATTTATGAAGCGCTTTGAAAATGTGGGAGCTAACATCAAAGTTGTGAATCGTTTTGTGTCAACAAAAGAAATTAGTCAGATTAAAAAAGAATTGGCGGAAGGGCAAGTTGACATTATTATTGGTACTCATAAATTATTGAATAAATCTTTCCAATATAAAAATTTAGGTTTATTAATTATTGATGAGGAACAGCGATTTGGGGTTGAACATAAAGAAAGAATTAAAGAAATGAAAAACGCAATCGACGTTCTATCTTTAAGTGCAACACCAATTCCTAGAACTTTACAGATGTCTTTGATTGGAGTGCGTACAATTTCACAATTAAATACACCACCATTGCATCGTCATCCGATTCAAACGTATGTAATGGAAAATCGAAAAAGTGTAGTGAAAGAAATTATACAAAGAGAATTATCACGTGGAGGACAAGTATTCTATTTATACAATCATGTTTCAAATATCTATTCTGTAGCTAAAAATATTCAAAATATGTTTCCTGATGCCAAAGTAGCCGTGGCACATGGGCGTATGGAAAAAAATGATATTGAACAAACTATGATTGATTTTGAACAAGAGAAATATCAAATTTTAGTATGTACGACAATTATTGAAACAGGACTTGATATTGCGAATGCGAATACGATGATCATTGATGATGCAGACCGCTTTGGATTATCCCAACTCTATCAGATTCGAGGGCGTGTGGGACGTCGTGAAAAAATCGCATATTGTTATTTATTGGTGCATCCACAAAAAGAATTAACGGAACAAGCACATAAAAGATTAAAAGCCATTAAAGAATTTACATCATTAGGCAGCGGCTATAAGGTAGCTATGCGAGATTTAACTATTCGTGGAGCCGGAGATATGTTAGGTCCTCAACAAGCAGGATTTATTGATGATGTTGGTTTGGATCTATATCTTGAAATGTTAGCAAATGCTATTAAGGAAAAACAAGGGAAACCAATCGAAGATAAGAAGAATGACAAAATAGCTCAAGTGCAGTTATCTGGATATATTCCTAAAAAATTCACAGATAATGATGGAGATAAACTAGAAATTTATCAACATATTAAGAAAACAGAAAATTTATCTGATTTGATTGAATATGAAAAGCGTATTGAAGATTTATTTGGACATATTCCTAATGAAGTGAAACAATTGTTTGAACAGAAAAAATTAGATTTCTTTGTGAATCGAGAAGGTGTAGAGTCTTTAAAAGAAACGGATGATGTTATTACCATCACAATGAGTGCAGAATGGTCAAAAAATTGTGATGGAGTTAAATTATTTGGAACCATTAATGAAATTAGTCGAAAAATCAATTTGAAATTAGAAAATGGAAAAATTAAAATTATGATTTCAAAACGAATAAAGAAACATATTGAATTAATGATGCAAGTTATTGAGAAATTAGAAGGAGAATTTTGATGCGATTAGATAAATATTTAAAAACAGCGCGTATTTTAAAAAGAAGAGAAGCAGCTAAAGAACTGGCATTACAAGGCCGTATCTGGGTCAATAATCGTGTAGCTAAACCAAGTACAGAATTAAAAATTGGTGATACAATTCGTATTCGCTTTGGTGCAAGACTTCTTGAGATTCGTGTATTAGATATTCAAAAACAAGTTTCTAAACAAAATGCTCAATTGTTGTTTGAAATTATTCATGAAGAAAGAATTGAAGATGAACAAGCTTAACGTCGTTTGTGGAGCCCTTATCATTGATGGAAAAGTCATGATTGCACAAAGAAACTATGGTTCTAGTAAAGGATTCTTCGAATTTCCTGGTGGAAAAGTGGAAGAAAATGAGACAAAAGAAAATGCTTTGATACGTGAATGGAAAGAAGAGTGTGGTATTGATATTTACAATGTTCAATATTTAGCTAACAGTATTGATTATCAAGATGGATATGAAATTTATTTGACTTGTTTTACATGTACTTCTGATGAAAAACCAATAAAATTAAGTGTGCATTCAGAATATATTTGGACTACTCCAGATCATATATATGACTATAACTTCTTTAAATCTGATAAAATGCTAGTAGAAGCATTAAAGGAGGTGTGGCCATGTTTAATAAAACAAATGAAACCAAAGTATTAAGAGATCCAGTTCATGGATATATTCATGTGAAATATCAAGTGATATGGGATTGTATCAATGCAAAAGAATTTCAAAGATTACATCGTATTCATCAGTTGGGTGGAGATTTTCAAATCTATCATACGGCAGAGCACTCGCGTTTTTCACATAGTCTAGGGGTATATGAAATCACAAGAAGAATGTGTGAAGAAGTGGATTCAATTACAGCTTCTTTAAGCGAATATGAAAAGGTTCAAGTTTTATGTGCTGCCTTGTTGCATGACTTAGGCCATGGTCCTTTTTCACATTTTTTTGAAAAACTTCATAAGAAGCACCATGAACAAATGACTTGTGATTTGATTTTAGATTCAGAAACGGAAATTCATAAGGCATTAATTAAAGAGGATGAATCTTTGCCACAAAACATTGTATCGATTTTAACGCATAAACACTCGAAATCTATGATGTATCAAATGATTAGTTCACAATTGGACGCGGATCGAATGGATTATCTTTTAAGAGATGCTTATGAAACAGGAACAAGTTATGGTAATTTTGATTTAGAAAGAATTTTGCGCACTTTACGAGTTAAAAATGATTCTTTATGTGTAAAAATGAGTGGTATGCATAGCATTGAAGATTACATTATGGCAAGATATCATATGTATTGGCAAGTTTACTTACATCCAGATGCCAAATCATATGAAATTATGATTCAGCAATTTTTCAAACGCTACGCAAAAATAAGAAATATCGATGTATTTGAACCATTAATGAATGGAGAACTATCTAACGATGATTTTTATTTAATGGATGAACATCGTATGTTCTATGGTTTTCAACAAGCTTTAAAGAGTGAAGATAAGATTTTAAAAGATTTTGCGAATCGCATTTTAAATCGCCATTTATTCGAATGGGTTGAAGATCCAGACCACCAACAAATTCAAGATATTAAATATAAACTTATAGAATATGGATATGATTTAGAATATTACTATTATGAAGCAATATCTCATTCGAAGGCTTATTTACCTTATACAGAAAATGATGAAAATCAAATCATTTGGATGTTAGATTTTAAAAATGAATTGGTGCCTTTATCTGATTGTTCACAGATTGTTAAGGCGTTATTAAAAATGAAAAATCAAACAAATAAGCAAATTTATTTTCCAAAAGAAATACTTTAAAAACTACGGTAACACATCACGTGTTACCGTTTTCACTTGTGAAAAAAGGGCTGAATTGTTAAAAAAACAGATGTTATTTAATTTAAAATGTAATATTTTAATTAAAAACTTATGTTTTTTAATGAATTTTCTTGCAAAAAAATCAGAGTGTGATATTATGCACTAGCTATGACAAATCAGGTACATTTATTTGATAAAATTTCGAATCAAACATTATATAAAGGAGAAGCCACAATAGACTTTTGTGCTAACGAAGGACTTCTAGTTTCCTTTAATAATGAAACACATCGATTTGAGTGGAAAATATGGAAAAAAGGATTGGTTATTCGCAGTGAATCGGAGGTAATTGTGAATTTGACACTTCGATTAGATAACCATACAAAAGGACATATTGAAACAGAGTTTGGACAGATAGATTTGGATTGTCATACGAGTCATTATAATGTAGATGAAAATCGTGTAGAAGTAAAATACAGTCTTATACAAGGAAATGAAGAACAAAAATTTCACTTTGTACTATATATAAATAAGGAGGAAACATATGCAGTCAATTGAAGTTGAATTAAAACAAGCCATTCAAAATGCAGTCAAAAAGTCATTTGATTTAGATTTAGATGTACAAAACATTGTTGTTGAAACACCAAAAAATAAAGATCATGGTGATTTTTCAAGTAATGTTGCGATGCAGTTAACTCGCCAATTACATCAAAATCCAAGAATGATTGCGCAAAGTCTTTTAGATTCATTTTCGTTAGAAATGGTTTCTAATGTTGAAATTGCAGGACCTGGTTTTTTGAACTTTACTTTATCTAAGGATCGTTTTAGTACAGTTATTTCAGATGTATTAGCACAAAAAGAAAATTATGGACAACAACCAGCTAATGGCATCAAAGTGGATTTGGAATATGTTAGTGCCAACCCAACAGGATCATTACACTTAGGACATGCTCGAGGAGCTGCTTGGGGAGATAGTTGTGCACGTATCATGAAAAAAGCAGGATATGATGTAACTCGTGAATATTATGTGAATGATGCAGGTAACCAGATTACAAACTTAGCATTATCCTTAAATGCTCGTTATCGTCAGGCCCAAGGAATTCCAACAGAAATTGGTCAAGATGGTTACATGGGTAAAGATGTTGAAGAAAAAGGATATGAATTGGCGAAAGAATATCCTGAAACATACTTAGAACCTACAGAAGAAAATTTGAAATTCTTTAAAAAAGAAGGAATCAAGTTTGAACTAGATAAAATTAGAAAAGATTTAGATCGCTATCGTGTACATTTTGATGTTTGGTCAAGTGAACAAAGTATTCGTGATGCAGGAAAGGTTGAAGCTGCAATCAATGAGTTAAACGAAAAAGGTTACGTATATGAAAAAGATGGGGCTTTATGGTTTGAAACAACAAAATTTGGAGATGATAAAGATCGTGTTTTAAGAAAACAAGATGGTTCATTAACTTATTTAGTTCCAGATATTGCTTATCATAATGATAAATGTCAACGTGGATTTGATATGTTAGTTGACTTCTTTGGAGCTGATCACCACGGATATATTCCTCGTTTAAAAGCAAGTATGACAGCTTTAGGAAATGATGCAGATAAACTACATGTTGATATTATTCAGATGGTTCGTTTAGTATCAAATGGTGAAGAAATGAAGATGTCAAAACGTTTAGGAAATGCGACAACAATTAATGAGTTATGTGACAAAGTTGGTGTCGATGCAGCTCGTTATTTCTTCGTTCAACGTGCATTAGATTCTCATTTGGATTTTGATATTGAATTAGCAACTAAAAAATCAAATGAAAATCCAGTCTACTATGCCCAATATGCACATGCACGTATGTGTTCTATTCAAAAACAAGCACAGGATATTGAATTGGCAACAACATTTGAGGATTTAACAAATGAAAAAGAAATTGAATTGATGAAATCTTTACAAGAATTCAATAAGGTTATTGTTGAAACAGCTCAATCTCGTCAAGTTCATAAAATGTGTCACTATATTCAAAATTTAGCTAGTAAATTCCACAGTTTCTATAATGTATGTAAAGTTGTAGATCGTGATAATTTGGAATTAAGTTCACAACGTCTTGCTCTAGTAAAGGCAACACAAATTGTTTTAGTTAATGCATTAGATTGTATTGGTGTTGAAGCAGTTGAATCAATGTAAGTATTAAGAGGAGTTTTATTGTATTATGAAAAAGTCTATGATTGAAGTAGCATATCAAGTATTGACCAACAACAAGGGAGCTATGCCTTTTGTTGATCTTTGGAAAGATGTAAGTCAGGAAATGGGTTTTACTCAAACACAATTTGAAGATAATATCGCTCAATTCTATACAGATTTATCTTTAGATGGACGTTTCTTAAATATGTCACAAAATACTTGGGATTTACGTTCACGTCATACGTATTCAGAAAGTGTTATGGATACAGATTCTATCGCAATCGATGAAGACGATGAAGATGAAGATGATTCAGAATTGATTGAAGATGAATTAGACGAAGTCGAAAAAGAAATGGAAGAAAACGAATAAAATGCACCCTTTTCATAATAAATTCACATTGAATTGTTAAAATTAAAATGGAAAGGAGAAGGAATGCAAGAAAATCTGCATCATGCAGATTTTTTTTCTATGAAAAATATGATAACCTAAAGGTTGTTAAGGAGAAGTTTATATGTTTAAAAGCATTTCATATGTTATAAAAGAGAATTTTTCAAACTTTTATCGTATTTTCTGTATTGCCAAATATGAATTATTATCAGATATGCGAGATTCTAAATTTGGTATTTTTTGGAATTTTGCCTCTCCAGCTATCCAAGTATTCACATATTGGCTAGTTTTTGGTATTGCATGGGGGCGAAAAGCTCAGACATACAGAGGTATTACGGTAGAGTATTTACCATGGCTAGTTGTAGCATTTAGTGTGTGGTGGTATATCCGTCCATGTATTGTAGATGGTTGTTCTGCCGTATTTTCTAAGACAAATGTCATCACAAGAATGAAATTCCCTGTTTCTGTTTTGCCGGCAACAGTTTGCTTAAAAGAATTGTTTAATCACTTTGTGATGTTGATTATCACATTTGTTACATTGATTTTAAGTGGATGGTATCCAAATCTAAATTGGTTATGGATTATTTATTATATGTTCTGTGCATTTATGCTTGGAGAAGCTATTTCACTCGTATTATCTGTACTTACAATGTTATGGCGTGATGTTAAGAAATTTATTTCTTCTATCATGCGTATGTTGATGTACTTTTCTCCTATTTTATGGGATTGTCATTTTAAACCGGATGTTCCATTCGCAAGTATTTTAAATAAGCTTGTAAAGGTAAATCCAATCTATTATATTATTCAAGGTTATAGAGATGCGGTGTTCTATGGAAGAAATGTTTTTGACCACCCTGCAATTACACTTTATTTCTGGTGTCTAGTCTTTTTGATTTTTGCACTAGGATGCTTTTTGATGTATACCTTCAAAAAGAAATTCATTGATATGATTTAAGGAGATTTATATGTCTAAAGAAGAATATGCTGTTGAAGTCGAAAATATTTCAAAAATTTATACTTTGAGAAATAAAAACAATCAATATAAAACAGATAAGAAAGAATTTTATGCATTAAAAGACGTATCGTTTAAAGTTAAAAAAGGAGATGTTGTCGGCATTTTAGGAACGAATGGTTCTGGTAAATCTACACTATCTTTATTATTGTCTGGAATTTCTGAAATCAATAGTGGTACGATGAAAATTAATGGAGAACAAGCATTAATTGCTATTAATACAGGGTTGAATCAACAATTGACAGGACTTGAAAATATTAACGTCAAAGGCGCATTGATGGGGCTTAGAAAAAAGAGAATTCAAGAAATCACAAATGATGTTATTGATTTTGCAGAGTTAGGAGATTTCTTATATCAGCCCGTAAAAAAATATTCATCAGGTATGAAATCTCGTTTAGGATTTTCTATCTCACTAGCATTAAATCCAGATATTTTTATTGTTGATGAAGCATTAAGTGTGGGTGATAAAGGATTTGCAAAAAAATGCATGAAGCGTATGATGAAACTAAGAGATGAAGAAGGAAAAACAATCTTCTTTATTTCCCATTCATTAAGTCAGGTTCGTGAATTCTGCAAGACAGGAATGTGGATCGAAGGTGGTCAGCTTGTTGAAATGGGAGACATTAATAAAGTTTGTGATGATTATTCGATTTATGTAGATAAGCTAGAGGCAATGAGTAAAAAAGAAAAGAAAAAATTCTTGGATGAGAAATTTGAAAAGCGATTATTACCTAAAAAAGAAAAGAAAGGTATCGCAAAATTATTCGGTTAATAAAGGAGTTTATGGACTCCTTTTCAATTTATCAAAAATAGTTTACAATTACAGTGTTTATATAGGGAGGTTTATACTCATGAAAACAGTAATAACATATGGAACTTTTGATTTATTTCATGTAGGTCATTTAAATTTATTACGCCGTGCAAAAGAATTAGGGGATTATTTGATTGTTGCGGTAAGTAGTGATGAGTTTAATTTGGGTAAAAATAAAGTGTGTAAAATTAAAGACACAGATCGTATGAAAATTGTAGAAGCAATTAAATATGTAGACAAGGTGATTCCAGAAACTAGTTGGGAACAAAAAATTGAAGATGTAAAGAAATACAATGTAGATGTGTTTGTTATGGGCGATGATTGGAAGGGAAAATTTGATTTCTTAAAGGATTATTGTGAAGTTGTATATTTACCGAGAACGGAAGGTATTAGTACAACACAATTAAAAGAGGAATTGAAGGGTTAATATGCATACTATTAGTATTATCCTTCCTTTTTTTAAGTACAAACATTATTTTAAAGAATGTCTACAAAATTTAGCACAAAGCACATTTAAAGATTTTGAATTGATTGTCGTTTTAGATCATCCAACTGAAGACATCGATGATTTATTAGAACAATATAATTCTATTTTTGATATGGAAGTATACACATTACCTGAAGGAGTAACAGGAGTAGCGACATGTCGAAATGTTGGTATTCAAGAAGCTAAAGGAGCTTATCTTTACTTTTTAGATAGTGATGACTATGTTTTAGAAGATACTTTACAAAATATGATTAAAGCAATTGATCATGATGTAGATATGGTTTATGGAACAATCAATCATACTTGGAATAACAAGGCAAATTATCTTCATAAGATAGAAAATAAAGAAGTGGATGAAGAAGATTTGGAAGAAAAAGAACAAAAATGCTTAAATCGACTTTCAGATTTTATTTCATTTGCATCATATGAAAAAGATACACAACAAGCTCAAGCTATTTTTTATACAATGGACAATCGAAAAGGAATTCGTACATTTACTGTTTTAGGTAATTTATATAACCGTGATTTTGTTGTTCGTAATAACTTAAAGTTTAATGAGAACTTTAGATACTATTGCGATATGACATTCATGTGTCCATTATTAGAAAAACTTTCATCAGCATTACAAGTAGAAGATGCTATCTATGTTAAACGTAAACATAATGATCCTATCAATGAACCTGCATTGAGTCAGGAAGAAAATGAGAATCGTTTTAACGAAAGATGTGAAGCAATTGAATATACTCGTACACTTCTAAGAGAAGATGGCGTTGTGCGTTACTGTTTAGATCGTAAGATTGTATCTTACTTTGTATCTAAAATGTCTAAACGAATCCGTCGCAGCCAAGATGATCTATGGCGTACTGAATATTTCGAACGAATCGCAAAAACTATCGATGGTATTCGTCCAGAAGTTATGAATCGATATAAGCGTAATTCTAAAAAAATGGTAGCTTTTCTTCAAAATCGTGATTTAAAAGGTGTCCAAAGTTGTGTTCGAAGAAAATTAGGAATTAAAAAGTTTTTTAGAATCTTTAAAAATAAGAATGTTTTATTTAAACTTGCTTACTATCATGTTTATTCTAAGAAACCAATTCAAGAAAACACAATTTTATTTGAAACATTTATGGCTAAAAATTACTCAGACAGCCCTAAATATATATATGAATATATTGCCAAGAATTATCCAGGCAAATATAAATGTGTATGGGCATTGAATGATGGGCATGAAGTTCCTTATGGGGCAGAAGTTGTAAAGCGTTTCTCTTTTAAATATGCGTATTATTTAGCTGTTAGTAAATATTTTGTATTTAATGTTAGACAACCATTATGGTATCGCAAAAGAGAAGGACAAGTATTTGTTGAAACTTGGCATGGTACACCATTAAAACGCCTTGTATTCGATCAAGAAGAAGTAACTTCGGCATCTCCAAAATATAAGCAGCAATTCTATCGACAAAGACAAGAATGGGACTATTTAGTAAGTGCCAATCCGTTTAGTACGAAAACATTTAGAAGCTGTTTTATGTATGAAGGTAAGATGCTTGAATATGGATATCCAAGAAATGACATTTTATATTGGCCAAACAAAGATCAAATTGCCAAAGACTTAAGAAAAAAACTTGGTATTCCAGAAGATAAGAAAACGATTTTATATGCTCCGACATGGCGTGATGATGAGCATTATGGAAAAGGGGAATATAAATTCACATTGGCTCTAGATTTAAAGTTAATGATGGAAAAATTATCGGATGAATATGTTGTTTTATTAAGAACACACCACTATATCGCAGATAACATTGATACAACAGGTCTTGAAGGCTTTGTATATAATTTAAGCAAATATGATGATATCAGTGAAATCTATTTGATTAGTGATATTTGTATCACGGATTACTCAAGTGTATTCTTTGACTTTGCGAACTTGAAACGACCAGTGCTTTTCTATACATATGATATTGAAAAATATAAGAACCAGTTACGCGGATTCTATATTGATATGAATACAGAAGTACCAGGTCCACTATTATATACAAGTGAAGAAGTTGTGAACGCAATTTTAAATATTAATCAAATCAATGAAGAATATAAGGAACGTTATGAAGAATTCTATAAACGTTTCTGTTGTTATGACGATGGAAATGCATCAAAGCATATTGTAGAAGAAGTATTTAAATAAAAAAAGGAGGGGGTAGCCATGCTTATAAAACTTTTAAGACCGATTAAAAAGTTTGCAGGAAAGTGTATTCGTTTGGCATATAAATTAACGTATCGACTATTTAAAGTGGATGAAAAACTTGTTATATTTATATCTTTTCATGGTCGTGGCTATTCAGATAATCCTAAAGCTATTTATGAACAGATGAAACAAGATCCAAGATTTGATGGATATCGTTTTATTTGGTTTATCAAGAATCACAAAGACAAAAAATTGCATATTGAGGGAGCTGAAATAAAAGAATATTTCAGCATTCCTTATTTCTATTATTTATCGAAGGCAAAATTATGGGTAGTGAACTGCAAATTACCTACATATATTTTTAAAAAGGAAAATCAAGTTTATTTACAGACTTGGCATGGAACACCATTAAAACGATTAGCTCATGATATTGATGTGAGTGAAGATACTACATTTTATCGTTCAGGTGTTAGTTATGAGCAGATGTGTCATTCATACGATGTAGATGTCGCAAGATACAATTATATGATTAGTCCAAATGCATTTTGTACTCGTGTGTTTCAAACATCTTTTCAAATCAATAGAGAAAGATTGATTGAAACAGGATATCCTAGAAATGATTTTATTTCAAATGCCACAAAAGAAGAATGCAATGCGATAAAAAATAAATATCAGTTGCCTATGGATAAAAAAATTGTATTGTATGCACCGACATGGAGAGATAATTCCTATGTTTCTGCAGGATATACTTTTGAATTAAAGGCAAACTTTAGAAAATGGAAAGAAGTTTTAGGTAAAGATACAATCGTTGTATTTAAACCACACTATTTAATTATTAATACATTTAAAGACAATCCAGAATTAGATGGATTCTTGTATTCCATTCCTGCTCAAGCAGAAATCAATGAATTGTATGTGATTAGTGATGTATTGATTACGGATTATTCAAGTGTATTCTTTGATTATGCAATATTGAAAAGACCTATCTATTTCTATATGTATGATTTAAAAGAATATGCGACAGATTTAAGAGGATTCTATTTAGATATTCACAAGGATATTCCTGGTGAAATTTATATGGATGAAGAATCCATGTTGCATGATATTAAAAATGAAGTGTATGACTATTCTAAATTGAATGAGTTTAATCAATATTTTAATAATCATGAAGATGGAAATGCATCTAAAAGAGTAGTAGATATCTTATATAAGGCGGTGCAATAAAATGGGATTCAGTAAGATAATCTTAAATATCGCTTTGAAAATCGTAGATATTTTAACTTTTTATATTTACCCAAAAAAGAATCGAATTACTTTCATTAGTTTAACTCAAAGTGTATTGTTAGGTGATTTTCAACTCATCGATAAGCAATTACGTCACGAGAATAAGTATGATATTCATTATATATTATTAAAGTTTGAAAAAAATCTATGGGGTGATTTTAAATATTTCTTGAATTGTTTAAAACAGTTAGTTGAAATAAAAAAATCAAGTCTTGTGATTTTAAACGACAACAACTATGTGATTAGTCATATGAAACCAACCAATGTCAAAGTACTACAAGTTTGGCATGCGTGTGGAGCCGTGAAAAAATTTGGTAATCAAATCAAAAGGCAATATCCTATACGAAATTATGACTATGTTTTATGTGGCGCGGAATATTGGAAAGAACCTTATTCCAAAGCTTTTAATGTAGAAAAAGATCAAGTTTTAGTAACGGGAATGCCAAGAATTGATACTTTATTAAATAGAAATGAAAGAGATGAGTTCTTTTTGAAATATCCAGAATTGAAGGATAAAAAGCTATGTTTATATGCACCTACTTTTAGAGGAAATATCATTGATGGTTTTAAAATCCAGTCTTTTGATTTCACAAAAATAAAGGATTATGTTGTTCTATATAAATTTCATCCATTACTTGGAGATATTCAGTGCAAGGGTGGAATCAATATGAATAAGGAAGATTTATATACATTGATGCAAGTTAGTGATTGTTTGATATCAGATTATTCGAGTGTAATATTCGATTACTCTTTGTTAAATAAACCAATGATCAGCTATATTCCGGATATTGATGAATACAAACAAAATATAGGATTGAACATAGACTTTAATGATTTTCCTGGTCCGATATGTACAGATGAGAATCAATTGATAGAAGCCTTGAAATTTGAAGATTATGATTATGATAAATTATCTTATTTTCAAATGAAGTATATGGTATATACAGATGGTAAAAATACAAGTCGAGTTGTAGAAACTATTGATCGAATTATGAAAGAGGTATAACGCCTCTTTTTATTTACAATTTAAATGTAAATAATTTACAAAAATACTTGAAACAAAATGTAAATTATAGTATTATGTTGCCAACGCATTGATATGGAAGAGTAATTCACTACGTTTTAGCCTAGAGAGATATTGTTTGGTGGAAAATATCGTAAAGCTAGAGAATGAAAATCACCATGGAGTGGCTATAGCGATAATGTAGTTATAGACGTGAGTCTTACGATATAAAGACTAGATGTGATGGCATCGATGAGGGCATTCATTAGAATGAATTAGAGTGGTACCGCGGAAGAATAAGATTATTACCTTTCGTCTCTGAAGTTGATTATAAGGCAACAAGAGACGGAAGGTTTTTTGTTGCAGAAAGAGGAGAATTTGATTATGAAGAAGAATGAAAACACAAAAATGAATCGTTCCTGGATGGCAGCATTTTCAGTGGCAACCACTGCATTTGCAGCACACGCAGGCGGAGGATTTGCGACAGGAAATCAGGAAAACACATGGTTTGTTAGTTTAGGGTGGCCAGCTATTGTTGGGGTTGCCGTTGCAATGTTACTTTTAGCTATGACAATTCGTGAAGGTCAGATTATGATGAATTCACGAGGATTAAAAACGTATAAGGAATTATTTGAATGTTTATATCATCCGTTTGATAAAGTAGAACTGTTATTTGAGTTGTTCTTTAATATCATGGTTTTAATGGTTGTCGCATCATGTATTTCTGGAGCAGCCAGTGCATTAACACAATACTTTGGATTGAATTATTATCTAGGAACATTTGTGATTGGATTAGTGGTATTATTCTTAACAATTTTTGGAGTCGACTTAATTCGTAGAGCAAGTACATATATGGGTATTGTCATTTTAGTATTAGCTGTTTCTATCTATACAGTTGGTTTATTAAATGGACATAACCTATTAGATGTTATGCGTGTTGATTTTTCAGTACATGGATGGACTCAACTTCCAAAAGCAGTTTGGAACGGTGTTACTTATTCAGCTTTCCAATGGGTTACAGTACCTGCTATCTTAGTTTGTGGAACAAGTGTATTAAAGACAAAACAAGATTGTGATCGTTCAATGGCATTAACATTCACATTGAATATGTTAGGATTAGGTCTTGCGGTATTGATGTTACTTTGTTGGCAACACTATTATCTAACACAGCCAAACGGAACAACTCTACCAACATTAACAACATTAAAATCATTTGGAGCAAACTGGCTTGTAGCACTATATGGATTGGTATTATTCTTATGTTTGATTTCAAGTGCAGTTTGTGTCATCTTTGGATTTGTGAATCGTTTTGAAAATGTGAAATTCCTTCAAAATGTAGAAAATGTACCAGTTCGAAGAGCTTTAGTTTCTGCTTTTATCATGGTCGTTTCTATGGGAATTTCTTTTGTTGGACTAACTAATGTTGTTAAATACGGATATGGATATTGTGGATATCTAGGTATCGCCATCATCATCGTTCCATTGTTGACAGTAGGATTCTATAAGAATCGTAAATTCATGAAAGAAAATTCTCAAGACGCAAAAGTATCTTTTGAAGAAGTATATGAAGAAAATTAGACGGGAAGTTAATTTCCCGTCTTTATTTCTTCCATTTTCTCATCAAGTGTCTTACAAATCTTAGCACACTCTAATAATTCTTTATCAATTTCATCTAAACGTTCTTTTGATAAGTTTTTCTTATAGCGAATCTTGTGTTCTAGACTTGCCCAAAAATCCATCGCAATTGTCCTAAATTGCACTTCTACCTTGACCCACTTTTTCTCATCCGATAAAAAGATGGGGATTTCTACAATTAAATGAAGACTTCGGTACCCATTTTCTTTAGGACTTTCAATATAATCCTTTTTTTCAATCAAGCGCACATCATCTTGGCTAAGAAAAGAGTTGGCTAAAGAATAAATATCTTCTGTAAAAGAGCATACAACTCGAACACCGGCAATATCGAACAGATTCTTTTCAATGTTTGGAATCGTAAGTGATAAATTTTTCTTTTGAAGTTTTTTAAGAATACTAGATTGCGATTTGATACGCGTATGAATCGATTCAATGGGATTACGATCATAGAATAGGGAGAATTGTTCATTAAGAACTTTAAATTTAGTTTCCACTTCCATTAACGCGCAATTATAATAGGTCATCATTTGACGATAGGGAAGAGTACTTTCTTCTACAAAATCTGTGAATGCATCAACTAATTTTAAATTTGGCATAATTACTCCTTAAATGTTACTTCGATATTATAATCATCTGTATCTGGGATAATGGAAATAATCTGTTTAATACTTTTCTTTGTATTTTCTTGAGCCGTTTTCATTAATCCCTTTTTCTTGGCTTCAGATAAAGCCTTCTCTTTTTGTTCAACCGCAAAAGCTTTATAGTCACTCACACTGATTGGATTAAATATATTTTTTGTTTCATCATAAACTTCAATACTTGATTCATCAATTGAATTTGAAATAACAGTAGGTTTATTGACAGTCACATGAATTGTAGAGTCACTGATTTCTATATTTGCCTTAGATAAATCTGTACCCAATTGAATTTCTCCTTCAAATGTTAGTATGAAGTATTTGTTTGTCAAAGGGATAGACCATCCATTTAGATTTAATGAATTTTCGAATTTTCCTACTTTCGTATAATGATATTTTGTCGTTACCAAATCACTCGCCTGCTCAATTCGATTCTGAATCAATGTCGATGTGATTTCTGGTTCTGTTTGTTTATTCGCAAAGAATATACCACTAATAAAGGCAATTAAGATAAATATAAGAATGAATAAAATCTTTTTAAAGTTTTTCATAAGTGACCTCCTCTTTAAAATTGTATCATAAATGAATAAAGTAAATAAACCGACATGCATAGTGTCAAATTATTGCGTATAGTAAAAATACGACGGAAACGAATATATGATATAATGGTTAGCGTGGAGGGTTTTCATGACTAAATTAGAATTTCAGAAGGCTTGTTTAGAAGCTGGCATCCAAATAAATGAAGAACAAATGAATCAATTTGAAAAATACATGCAACTTCTTATTGAATGGAATGAGAAGATGAACTTAACGGCAATCACACAGGAAGAAGAAGTATGGGAGAAACATTTTTATGATTCAATCATGCCATTTTCAAATATTGAATTTGAAACAATGTGTGATATTGGCTCAGGTGCAGGATTTCCTGGAATTCCTGTAAAGATTGCGTTTCCACATGTGCATATGACTTTGGTGGAGCCTTTACAAAAGCGTTGTCGTTTTTTAAATGAAGTGAAAACTCAATTAAACTTAGAAAATCTAGATATATTGAATGTTCGAGCCGAAGATTTGGCAAAAGAAAAGCGTGAATGTTTTGATGTGGTTAGTGCGCGTGCGGTTGCCAAACTATCGATTTTATTAGAACTTTGTGTTCCTTTTGTGAAAATGAATCATACAATGGTGGCACTAAAAGGAAAAAACGGGCATGAAGAATTATTAAATGCTAAAAAAGCAATTGAAACATTAGGTGTTGAATTGGTTGATGAAGAAAAATTCATGATTGAAGAGGATGCAACACGTATTAATTTATATTTTAAAAAGGTAAAGCATACGCCTAATAAATATCCTAGAGCGTATGGGCAAATCAAGAAAAAACCTTTGGAGGGTTGAATATGGGAAAAGTAATAGCAATTTCAAATCAAAAAGGTGGAGTTGGTAAAACGACTACATCTATAAATCTGGCAAGTGGACTTGCTCATGTAGGTAAAAAAGTATTGTTGATTGATTTCGATTCACAGGGAAATGCAACACAAGGTTTAAATGCGAATCAAAATAATTCACAGGCAACGATTCATTCTGTTTTGATGGAAGGTGTTCCAATTCAGCAGACGATAGTGCCAAAAATGAATCCTAGAATTGATATTGTACCGGCTAACATTAATTTAGCGGGTGCCGACTTGGATATGGATAAAATGGAATATGGTAAGGAAGAATTGTTGAAAAAGGCAATTGCACCCATTCGTGATCAATATGATTATATTATTATTGATTGCCCACCATCACTTGGCTTATTAAATACAAACGCATTGACAGCGGCAGATAGCATTTTAATTCCCGTTCAGTGCGAATATTATGCATTGGAAGGTGTAACACAATTATTGATTACAATTCGTCTTGTACAAAGAACAAGTAATCGTAACTTGAAAATCGAAGGAATTTTATTAACGATGTTTGATATTCGTACAAGGTTAAGTGTTGAAGTTTCTCAAGATGTTCGGCAAACATTTGGAAAGCTTGTATATCAAAATTCAATTCCTAGAAATGTAAAATTGTCAGAAGCGCCTAGTCGTGGTATATCGATTTTTGAATATGATCCAAAAAGTACAGGTGCAAAGGCATATGCTGGTTTAACTGAAGAAGTGCTAAAACGTAATTCGAAGGAGGCATAACTTATGGATAATAAAAATAATGCTCGTTTAGGAAAAGGCTTGTCTAGTATCTTTGGGCAAGATGTTTCTAAGGTATTAGATGATATTCAAAATGGAGATATGGAAGTCGAAAGTCAGCAACAATCAAAAATTCCTGTCGATGAAATTCGTCCAAACCCATATCAGCCTCGTAAAGTATTTAATGATGAAGCTTTAAAAGAATTAAGTTCATCTATTAAGCAACACGGTGTATTTACGCCTATCCTAGTAAAAAAAGGCATTCAAGGATATGATTTAATTGCAGGAGAAAGAAGACTTAGAGCTACAAAACTTGCCGGATTAGAAGATATTCCAGCTATCATTGTTGATTTTAATGATCAGGAAATGATGGAAATTGCGTTGTTAGAAAATATTCAACGTGAAGATTTAAATGTAATTGAAGAGGCAAAAGCCTACGAAAAACTAATCCAACGATTAGGCTATACACAAGAGCAGTTAGCTCATCGTGTAGGAAAATCACGTGAGCATATCACAAATTTGTTGCGTCTATTAAAACTTCCTGAAGATGTACAGGAATATGTCGTAAATAAACAATTAAGTATGGGGCATGTGCGTGCTCTATTAGGTCTTAAAACAGAATCTAGCATGCGCAAAGTTGCTAAACAAGCTATTGATCAAGGTTTATCTGTGCGTAAAGTAGAACAGATTGTAAAGGATACAAATAACAAGAAACCAACAGAAAAACCAAAAGAAGATATTTATGTGAAGGCCGCAAAAGAAAAGCTTCAAGAATATTTTCAAACATCTGTATCTATTAGTAAAAATTCAATTTCTATTCATTATGAAAATAAAGAAGACTTAAATCGAGTACTAGAATTATTGAATCTAGTCGAAGAAGAGTAAGTCTTCTTTTTTTGACATATGTATTATTTTTTGTATAATATTCATTATTCATGGAGTTGTAGTAAAAAAATAGCGCCAGGACTAGAAACTAGTTGACGAGGACCAGACTTATCGAAAGATTCGGCGGGTAGTCTGGAGGTTGATACAACCTTTAACGATGGACAAAACCAATGTGTGAATATTGAACAAAGCCATTTAGTATCCTCCATGAAAATAATATAATAGGAGGATTTTTTATAATGTGTGGAATCACAGCTTACGCAGGTAAAGAGAATGCTTTACCGTTTTTATTGCAGGGTTTGGAAAAATTGGAGTATCGTGGATACGACTCTGCTGGAGTGACATTAGTTTCAAGTCATCATTTAGAAACGTATAAGGCGAAAGGACGATTAATCAATTTAGAAAAGCTATTATCCGAAAAAGAACATTCTGAACATACAGGAATTGGACATACACGTTGGGCAACACATGGAATTCCAAGTAATATGAATTCACACCCACATACAAATGAGAGTGAAACAATTTCAATTGTGCATAATGGAATTATCGAAAATTATGCATCCATTAAAGAATGTTTATTAGAACAAGGATATAAGTTTCAATCACAGACAGATAGTGAAGTAATCGTTCATATGTTAGATTATTATTATCAAGGCGATATGATGTATGCTTTAAAAAAATGTGTACAGTATCTTCAAGGAAGTTTTGCGCTATGTGTAGTTTGTACAGATTATCCAGACTGCGTCTTTGTCGCAAAGAAAGAAAGTCCAATGATTGTTGGAAAAACGGATACAGCTGCTTTTTGTGCAAGTGATATTCCAGCTGTATTAGATTACACAAAGGATATTTGTGCTTTAGAAGATGATCAAATGGCTATTTTGAAACCAGGAAGTATTGAATTATATGATTTCTTTGGAGATCCAGTATCTATGAAATGGACACACATTTCGTATGATGCGTGTGCAGCTCAAAAAGGTGGATATGATACTTTTATGCAAAAGGAAATGCATGAACAGCCATATGTAATCAAAGAAACATTAAGAGCTCATATTGAAAATGATTTGGCAATGCCAGAATTATCTGGTTTAGATGCTTCAAAAATCAATCAAATTTACTTTGTTGCATGTGGAACAGCGTATCATGCTAGTTTGTATGCACAATATATCTTGCGTACTTGGGTGGATTTACCAATTTATTGTATTAGTGCAAGTGAGTTTAGATATGGAAATTATCGAATTAATGAAAACACTTTATGCATCTTTGTTTCACAATCTGGAGAAACAGCAGATACTTTAGCAGCATTAAAACTTTCAAAAGAAAATAAAGCACAAACACTATCTGTGACAAATGTCTTAGGTTCTAGTTTGGCTCGTTTATCAGATTTTGTGCTATATACTTGCGCAGGACCAGAAATTGCGGTCGCAAGTACGAAGGCATATACAACACAACTTGTATTATTGATGTGTCTATGCTTAAAACTTGCATCTTTATTAAATGGTGATGTAGAAAATAAAAATTCTTTGCTTAATCAATTAAAACAAATGCCAGAAGTGGTAGAAAAAATGCTTCAACAAGAAGATAAAATGGCAGAATTCGCAAAACTACTTACTGATCAAAAAGATGCTTACTTTATTGGGCGACAATTGGATTATTTAAGTGTTCTTGAAGGGGCCTTAAAGTTAAAAGAAGTATCATATGTACATGCCGATGCATATATGGCCGGAGAATTAAAACATGGACCAATTGCATTAATTGAAAAAGATACAGTAGTGATTGCGTTAGCTACGCAGCCTAGTGTTGCACAAAAGACGATTTCGAATATTCTAGAAACAGTAGCTCGTGGAGCTAAAGTAATTTTAATTGCATCTCAAAATCAGAATACAGAAGGCTTTGAGTATGTAATTCGTATTCCAGATGTGAATCCACTATTGAGTTGTATTCCAGCAACTGTCTTGTTGCAGGAATTAGCTTACTATGTCGCAAAAGAAAAAGGTTGCGATGTTGATAAACCTCGTAACCTTGCGAAAAGTGTAACTGTAGAATAATTATTCTTTGATTTCTGTAACAATATAATGAATGGTTTGATTTAAACCATGTTCAGATAAATATTTTAATAAATGATGGATGAGGGCGTCTGTTTCCGGGTGAATCAGAATTTTACCTTGTCCATTTTCATAATATTCAAGTGCACTCGAATCCGTGTATTTTTCTTTTTGATAGATCATACTTGCAGCAACTCTGTCACAAAACATTTCAATGACATAATTGGTTGGCATTTTACACGCATATATGCCATTTACGCCAAAATCAAGCCAATATTCCCAATGATGTTTGTTTCTTCCTTTATGATGCAACCAACCTAATGAATAGCCTTTTTCTTCTTTTTCTGCATCGATAGGAGAGCGAAATCCTTGATAATAATGAAAACCTGTTTTCAATTCGATATAGGAATATTTACTTAAATCATGAAGTAATCCTTGTTTATATAAATGACAGCGAAAACATAAGTATGTAACTTTTACTTTGTGTTTATTGATTGTGTGTAAATGGGCTAATGCTTTATTCATAAATTCACTTCTTTCTTGCCTATTTTAGCATAAAATAAGAAAGTCATTCTAGTGTTGGCATCTAGAATGGTTCTTTTTGTTTATTATTATTTTTTTTAGGAGAGAGATATGAATATTGGTTTATTTTCTTTATTCATTGCCTTATCTTTAAGGCACTTATAGAATAACATTCCTTGTTGTCATAATTTTAGTATAACTTTGGTGAATGTTGTGAAATCAGATTGAATTATGTGAAATTGTAAAGCAAACCCTTTTCAAGAATTAGAGGAGTTTTCTTTATGTAATATGAATTATAAATTGTAGATTCTATATTTTAAAAGTTATATATAGACAAAAAATGGAATTGTATTTTCATGGTTTACATAAAAATCTATCATCTATAGACAAATGTTTGTAGAAAAAACACGAAAACTCGAGTGTAAGCGAATACAATGAAAAATACTTGATATAAAGACAAAATGATGTGTTATGTTCATGAAAAATATACATTAATGTAAAAATGTATGTAAATTTCTTTCTTAAACCCTTGAAAACATGTTTCTAACATAGTATAATTTCATCACACACATAGTGAGCAGACTATAGGAGGAAAGAGAAATGAATAAACAAAGAATTGTTGCTGGTTTAGCATCTGTAGCAATGGCTTCTACTTTGGTAGCATGTTCAGGCGGATCTAGCAGTGACGCAAAAACATTAACAGTATCTGTAAACCAAAGTTTAACTGGACAGTTTACACCTCAATATGCATCAAGTGCTTATGATCAATATGTAGTAAACTTATGCTACGAATCAATGCTAAAGTACAATGCTGATAACGAATTGGAGCCAGAATTGGCTAAAGATTTACCAGAAGTAAGTGCAGATGGTTTAACATTAACTTACAAATTGGAAAAAGGACACAAATTCAGTGATGGAACTGAAGTAACTTCAAAAGACGTTAAATTTACATTCGCAACATTAGCTGACCCAAGCTATGCTGGTCCTAATGGTGGTGGATTGGAAAACCTAGTAGGATATAAAGAATATAATAGCGGAGCTGCTAAAGAATTAACTGGTATTGAAACTCCAGATGATTACACAGTGGTATTCCACTTAGTATCACCTCAAATCGATGCAATTGCAAAATTTGGTGGAATGGGAATCACTAGTGCAGATCACTACTCAAAATACAAACAAGGTAAAGTAAAAGTTGTTGAAAAGAACCAAGAAGAATCATGTGGTTCTGGTGCTTACCAAATAAAGAGCTATGATAAAGCAAGTGGAGCTTCATTTGTTCGTAATGAAGAATTCAAACGTGAAAAGGGACAATACCAAGTAGATCAAATCATTATTAAGAAAACAGATGTAACTACAGAAGTTTCTGAATTGAAAAAAGGAACAGTTGATTTAATTCCAGATGTAATTGAAACAAATAAAGTAAGTGAAGCTAGTCAAGATAAAAACCTGGCATTCAACGACTACTCTCGTAGTGCTGTTGGTTTCGTAGCTATGAACGCTAACAATGGAGCTACAGCTGACAAAGCTGTACGTCAAGCATTGATGTATGCGACAGATCGTCAAGGATTCTGTGATTCTTACTTCGGATGGGATAAAAAAGCAAGTGACGAAGTTAAAAAAGTTAAAGGTGGATATGTACCAGCTGCATACTGGAGTCCAGCATCAGTAAACTGTGGTGCCGTTGTTCGTAATGAAGAAACAATCGATGGATTAAATACATATGCATTTGACATGGATAAAGCAAACCAAGTATTAGATGAAGCTGGTTGGGTTCGTGGTGCTGATGGAATCCGTGAAAAAGATGGACAAAAATTAGAAATTAAATTCTTATTGTCAGAAGGTAACTCAGTACTTGAAACTTTAATTCCTATGGTTAAGAAAACTTGGAGCGATTTAGGTGTTGACTTAAAACAAACTACAGTTGACTTCTCTACATTATTAAGCAACATTCAAGATGAAAGCCACGATAGCGAATGGAATATGTGTTTCTTAGCTACTAGCTTTACAGATAACCAAGATGCTGGAGCTAATGATTCATATACAAATAATCCAAATAACATGGCTGTAAATAACTACTCTCGTATCAATGATCAAGCATTGGTTGACCAATTGACAAAAGCTCGTGCTGAGTCAAATGCAGAAAAATCAAAAGCAGAATATGTTGAAGCTATGAAGATGGCTGCTGATGATGCAGGATACATGCCAGTTTACTCAGGTATGCAATTCAACCTTTACAATAAGAGAGTTGACTTGACTGGAACAGGAACATTACGTAACTGGTCTCAATCAATGGATACTATTACTGTAAAATAAATTTAAAAATTGCACAAAGATGTGTTAAAATAGTGGATGTTAAAGGACAAATGTTCATTAACAGAAACGCTGCAACGTTAAATAGTCTGCATGAAAAATTCGTGGATTGTTTATAAAATTAAGGGCAAGCCGTATTGACTTGCTCTTATATGCATTTAGTGGATAGAAAGGATCGATAACTATGCTAAAGTATGTATTTAAAAGAATTTTAGCGATGATTCCTGTCCTTTTCATCATTTCAATCGTTATTTTCGGTACTGTAAAGGCGATGCCAGGTGATGAGGTAACAGCTTATTTTGGAGCCGGTTCAAAGGTTACACAAGAGCAACGTGATCACGTTCGTGAGTTGTTAGGATTGGATAAATCGTTACCTGAACAATATGTACGTTGGGTTGGACGTATGTGTACAGGAGATTTAGGATCAAGTATTACTCTTAAAAAACCAGTTGGAACTATTATTGGTGACTATGTATGGAATACATTCTATTTGAATGTTGTTTCTTTAATAGTGGCTTTAATTTTTGCAATTCCAGTTGGAATAAAGCAAGCCGTAAAGAAAGGTTCAGTGTTTGATAACTTCTGGACAGTATTTTCATTGTTAGGAATAAGTGTTCCAACATTCTTCTTTGCCTTAGTATTAATTTTCTTCATTGGTTTGAACATCCCAGGCATGCCAATCAATGGAATGCGTGACACAATGCTTTCAAGCTTTGGTTACTCAAGTATTTTCCAAGAAATTGGAGATATCGCATTACACTCAATTTTACCTGTAATCGTATTGGCGTTTAGTTCATTTGCGTCATTCTCACGTTATGTACGTAACTCTATGGTTGAAGTCATCAACATGGATTATGTTCGTACTGCACGTTCAAAGGGTCTAAAAGAAAAGACTGTTATTTACAAACATGCATTTAAAAATGCCCAAATTCCTTTAGTAACATTACTAGGATTATACATTCCATCATTATTCTCAGGAGCCGTAATTTTGGAATCTGTATTTATCTGGCCAGGAATTGGTAAAGTATTAATTGATGCAATCAACCAACGTGATAACTCTTTAGTTATGGCTTGTTTGATGTTTAGTGCCTTATTGATGTTGTTAGGTAACTTATTGTCTGACATTTGTTATACATTAGTTGACCCACGTATCAAGGTTGATGAATAGGAGGGAACTATAGATGGCTAAAAAAGATGCTGTAGTATTAGAATCTGGTGAAAAAATTGAATCTATAGGTCCTTGGACCATCGCATGGCGTAAGTTTAGACAAAACCGTGTTGCCATGGCAGGTTTGATTATTTTTATTTTAATTGTTATTGCTGTTATTGTTATTCCACCAATGCTTGGATATAGCGTAAATGACTATGATTTATCAAATCCTAACTTAGCTCCAGGAGGAGAACATTTATTAGGAACAGATAAACAAGGTCGTGACTGCTTATTCCGTTTATTCTTAGGTGGACGTATCTCAATCATGGTTGGTGTTATTGCTGCTGTTATTACTGTAATTTTAGGATGTACAATTGGCGGTATTTCTGGATATTATGGTGGAAAATTGGATAACTTATTAATGCGTTTTGCTGAAATCGTTTATTCATTACCATTTACACCAATGATCATTGCGGTTGCCGCAACAATGTTGTGGGTTCCACAAAGTCAAAAAATGTACACTGTATCATTATTGATTGGTTTATTATCATGGCCAGGACTTGCTCGTTTAGTTCGTGGACAAATTTTAACTTTACGTGAACAAGAATTTATGCAAGCTTGTGAAGCTTTAGGTATTTCAGATTTCTCAAAAATCTTTAAACACTTACTTCCAAATGTTATTTCTTTGGTAATCGTAAATGCTACACTTCAAATGGCGAGTGCTATCTTGACTGAGGCTGGTTTATCATTCTTAGGTATGGGTGTTACGGCACCAACTCCTTCTTGGGGTAACTTAATGAACTTGGCACGTGATTCTTACGTGTTCCAAAACTATCCTTGGGAATGGATCCCTGCAGGTTTAATGTGTTTATTAACTGTAATCTCTATCAACTTAATTGGTGAAGGTTTACGTGATGCATTCGACCCTAAAGAATTACAGTAGTAAGGAGGATACACAATGTCTGTAAATAAAAAAGTAATTAAAGTGGAAGACCTTCGTGTATACTTCCATACAAAAAAAGGTGATTCAAAAGCAGTTGATGGAAACCACTTTACAATGTATGAAAATGAAACACTTGCGATCGTAGGTGAATCAGGTTGTGGTAAATCCGTAACTGCCATGTCTATTTTAGGCTTAGTCAGTGAACCAGGAGAAATTATGCCTGGATCAAAAATCGTATATATGGGAAATGTAGATCGTGATGAAGATGGTTTGAACTTAGCTACAGCTACAGATGAACAAATTCGTCATATTCGTGGTAACGAAATTTCTATGATTTTCCAGGAACCAATGTCAAGTTTGAACCCAGTTATTACAGTTGGGGATCAAATTATGGAAAACATTTTAACGCACGAAGAAGTTTCTAAAGAAGAAGCTAAACAACGTGCAATTGATTTGTTGGCAGAAGTAGGTATTTCTCGTCCAGAAAAAGTTGTTGATAACTATCCATTCCAATTATCAGGTGGTATGTGTCAGCGTGTTATGATTGCGATGGCTTTATCTTGTCATCCAAAATTATTGATTGCTGATGAACCTACAACAGCTCTAGATGTAACAATTCAGGCTCAGATTCTTTCTTTAATGAACAAATTAAAGAATGAAACAGGTACATCTATTATGTTGATTACACATGATTTAGGTGTAGTTGCTCAGGTAGCTGATAACGTTAACGTTATGTATGCAGGTAAAGTTGTTGAAACAGCTCCAGTAGAAGAACTATTCAACAATCCTAAACACCCATATACTATTGGATTAATGAATTCAATGCCTTCACTTGCTGAAGAAGGTAAACGTTTAAATACAATTGAAGGTAGCGTACCTAACCCATTGTATTTACCAAAAGGATGCTACTTTGCAGATCGTTGTCCATATGTAACAGATCGTTGTAAAGAAGGTCAACCAACAGATACAAAAATTAAATCACGTCACCACGTATGGTGCTTCAAAGTTGAAGAAGAAATGAAACAGGAGGGATAGTCATGGCAGAAAAAAGAAAAATTCTTGAAGTTAAAAACCTTAAAAAATACTTCCCTCTAAAAAAAGGAAAATATAAAGAAGGCGACCCATGTGTTAAGGCTGTAGATGATATTACTTTCGATTTATATGAAGGTGAAACATTAGGTCTAGTAGGTGAATCAGGATGTGGTAAATCTACTTTAGGGCGTACAATCATTCGTCTTTATGAACCAACAAGTGGAGAGGTAATCTTCGAAGGTGAAGATGTAGCGAAAAAGTCTCGTAAAGAAATGCGTGCTTTACGTGAAGAAATGCAGTTCATTTTCCAAGATCCATATTCTTCATTGAATCCACGTATGACTGTATTTAACATTTTGGCAGAACCATTGATTGCTCACGGAAAGTTCAAACGTGGTCCAGAACTAGAAGCATATGTTAAAGATCTAATGGATCGTTGTGGTTTGCCAAGTTATTATTGCTATCGTTATCCTCACCAATTCTCAGGTGGACAAAGACAACGTATTGGTATCGCACGTTCTTTGGCATTAGATCCAAGTTTCATTATTTGTGATGAACCAGTAAGTGCATTGGACGTTTCTATCCAGTCACAGATCATCAACTTAATGAAAGATATGCAAGAAGAAAAGAACATTTCTTATATCTTCATTTCACATGACTTGTCTGTTGTAAAACACATTTCTGATCGTGTAGGTGTAATGTATTTAGGTAGTATGATGGAACTTGCAGATAAGAATGAAATCTATTCAAACCCTCAACACCCTTATACAAGAGCGTTGATTGGTGCAATTCCTTTACCTGACCCTACAAAACGTAAAGAAATGAAAGTTATTCAAGGTGAAATTCCAAGTAACGTAAACATTCCTAAGGGATGTAAGTTCAACCCTCGTTGCCCATTTGCGAAAGACATTTGTCGTGAACAAGAACCAGCAACAAAAGAGGTTAAGCCAAATCACTTCGTTAAGTGTCACTTTGGAGGTGAATTCTAATGTCTAAGCGCCCATCAATGCGTGAGATGTTAGAAAAAAAAGATAAACAAAAAGGTAAAGAAGATCGTCTTGAAAAAGGGGATTTTCTAGCCTTATTAATTGCTGCTAGTAGTACATTCTGGCCAATTTTATTAGGTGCGATTGTTATTTTAGCGCTATTAATTTTTGGTTGGAATGCCATCTTTGCATAATACGAGAAGCTTTCGGCTTCTCTATTTTTTTAGGAGAAGAATATGAAATTTACAGATTATAAATATGAACATATGGATATTGAAGCTTTGCAGGAACAATTAAAGGCGATTTGTTCAAAATTACAGAATGCAGCTTCTTATGAAGAATTCAAAAATGCATTTATTGAATTAAATGATGTTAATAAATATATCAACACAAATCAGACTCTTGTTGATATACGTCACACAGTGGATACAAGAGATGAATATTACACACAAGAAAATGATTTCTTAAATGAAATGCTTCCCGTGTTGAAGGAAGATATCGTCAATTGTAATAAAGCAGTTATGGCTAGTTCTTTTGTTTCTGATTTAAGAAAAGAAGTGCCAGAAACATATTTCTTACAAAGAGAAATGGAAGAAAAATCATTTGATCCAATTATCATTCCAGAAATGCAAGAAGAAAATAAATTAGCTTCTAAATACCAAGCAATCATTGCGAGCGCACAAATTGAGTTTGATGGTGAAACATATACGCTTGCTGCATTAGAAGTAAAGACAAATGATAAAGATAGAGATACTCGTAAACGTGCAATGCAAGCATATTGGGGATGGTATGATGAACATGCGCAAGAAATTGGTGAAGTCTATGATCAATTAGTACAAGTTCGTACGCGTATGGCTAAGAAATTAGGATATAAAAACTATATTGAACTTGGTTACTATCGTATGATGCGTTTTGATTATAATAAGGAAGATGTTGAAAACTATCGTAAACAAGTATTAGAAGATGTTGTTCCTTTAGATAATGAATTATATGCTCGTCAACAAAAACGTTTAGGCTATGATACTTTGCATGCTTGGGATGAAAAGTTTGAATTTACTTCAGGAAACCCAACGCCTAAATATGATCGTGCAGAACTAGTGAAACGTGCATTAAAGATGTATCAGGAATTGGATCCTAAAACAGGTGAATTCTTTAAATTTATGACAGATAGAGAATTGTTGGATCTAGATTCAAAACCTGGTAAAGCAGCTGGTGGATATTGTACATTTATTCCAAATTATCAATCTCCATTTATTTTCGCAAACTTCAATCACACGAGTCATGATGCAGAAGTATTAACGCATGAAGCAGGTCATGCCTTCCAGGTATACTCAAGCAAAAATATTTTCCCAATCGATTGTGTATGGCCTACATATGAGTCTTGTGAAATTCACTCTATGTCAATGGAATTCTTTACATATCCATGGATGAAATTTTTCTTTGAAGAAGATGTTGATAAATATTATTTCAATCACTTATCAGGAGCTGTTAAGTTCTTGCCTTATGGAGTTTTAGTGGATCATTTCCAACATGAAGTATATGAAAAGCCAGAAATGTCTATTGAAGAAAGATTAGCTACTTGGAGAAAGTTGGAAAAACAATACTTGCCTCATAAAAACTATGAAGGAATTGATATTCTAGAAAAAGGTGGATGGTGGATGCGTCAGCTTCACATTTTCATGGATCCATTCTATTATATTGATTACACATTAGCTCAAGTATGTGCATTACAGTTCTGGGCTCGTATTCAGAAGAAAGATGAAAGGGCTTTTGAAGACTACAAACATATTTGTAAGATTGGTGGAACATTGCCATTTAGAAAAATTGTAAAGGAAGCTGGATTAAAGGTTCCTTTTGAATCAGGTTGTTTAAAAGATACAGTACAATTAGTTCGTGAATGGTTTGAAAAAGCAGATGATTCACAATTTTAAAAAATAGCTTGCGAATTGAAAAAAGGCTTGCTATAATTGTATAGCACTTACTTTGGGTCGATATGACTTAAGGCGGAAGGAGGATACATCGATATGAAACAAGGAATTCATCCTAATTATCATAAAGTTAAATGTATCTGTACATCTTGTGGTGCAGAATTCGAAACAGGTAGTACAATCAAAGGTGATGAATTACGTGTAGATACTTGCAGTAACTGCCACCCATTCTTCACAGGTCGTCAACGTTTCGCTGCTGCTCAGGGACGTATTGAGAAATTTAACAAGAAATATGGTTTGAAGTAGTAATATAATGACAGTGTCAGAAATGGCACTGTTTTTTTATTTTGGTTATAAAAAAATCGTTATTAAAAATTAAATATCCTTTAAAATAGATGTTTCAAGCTTGCTTGGCTATATTAAAATGATCAAATGTATACAAGAAATAACTGTGGTATTTGAAAACTTCTATTGCTACGTTTATAATAAAGACAATAAATTAAAAATAGTGAGGTGTATTAAAGTGAAAAGAGCTAAAAGAATGGATGTATTTCAATCTTCTATATTCACAGAATTGAAAAATATGAAGCTGGATTATACACAAAGAACAGGTAATGAAACAATTGATTTTTCAGTTGGATCGCCAAATATTGCGCCTGAACCATCTATTATGAAGGTACTGCAAGAATCAATTATGGTTCCAGAAAACTATAAGTATGCGATCAATGAATTACCTGAAATGAAATCAGCAATCCACGATTGGTATAAAAATCGTTATCACGTAGAACTTGCGAATGATGAAATGATTTGTTTACAAGGTTCTCAAGAAGCTTTAAGCACTTTATTCTTAGCAATGTGTGATCCAGGTGATATTGTATTGGTTCCAGATCCATATTATCCAATCTTTAGTGATGGACCAAAAATTGCAGGGGCTAAAGTTGAATATATGCCTTTGTTGCAAGAGAATAACTATGTCATTCAATTGGATAAAATTGATGAAGAAATTGCGAAAAAAGCGAAGATGATGATTGTATCTTATCCAAACAATCCAACTTGCGCTATAGCACCAGATTCATTCTATGAAGAGTTGATTCAGTTTGCGAAGAAATATGATATTGTAGTTTTACACGATAATGCATATAGTGAACTTGTATTTGATGGTAAAGTAGGAAAGAGTTTCTTATCTTTTGAAGGAGCTAAAGAAATAGGAATTGAATTGAATTCTTTCTCGAAAACATATGGAATGGCCGGTGCAAGACTTGGTGTGTGTGTTGGTAATAAAGAAGTGATTGATTGTTACAATACTCTTAAATCAAATATGGATTATGGAATCTTCTTACCTATACAATATGCAGGCATTGAAGCACTAAGACATGGAGGCGCAAGCATTCACTCAACTTGTCAGGCTTATCAAGATCGAAGAGATGTTCTATGTGAAGCATTTGATGAAGTAGGATGGCATATTGATAAGAGTCCTGCAACAATGTTCGCATGGGCAAGAATTCCAGATCAATATGAAGATTCATATGCCTTCACAAAAGATTTGATGGAAAAAACAGGCGTTGTCGTTACACCTGGCCAGGCTTTTGGCGTTCATGGTACTAGATATGTGCGTTTAGCTCTTGTTCAAGATATTGAGGATATCCAAAAAGCGGCAGAAAGAATAAAAAAATCTGAAATTTTTAAGTAAAGTGCAAAAATTTGCACTTTTTTTTCGTATAAGAGTATATGAAGTGTAATCGATGTCAAAATGAAGATCCTAAATTATTTGCGTATGATCATGGAGTTTATTATTGTCGTAAATGCATTGATTTTTCTAGGTTGGAGGTTAATGAAAAAATAAATCCGGTTAAATTGAAGCATAGAACGTGGAAGGGTAAACCTAAACTGGATTATGAACTCACTGCTTCGCAAAAATGTGCAAGTCACGAAGTACATCAACATTTAAGTAAAGGAAAAGACGTAATACTTTACGCCAGTACAGGTGCCAGGCAAAACAGAAATTTGTTTTGAAAGTATCTGTGGATATTTAGCACAAGGAAAAAAAGTAGGGTTTGCGATCAGTCGCAGACAAGTAGTACTTGAAATTGCTGGAAGGCTAAGAAAAGCGTTTCCTGAATTAAGTGTATGTGAAGTGGCTCAAGGATATACCCAAGTCACAGATGCAGACCTTATTGTATGTACTACACACCAGTTGTATCGTTATCCATATGCCTTTGATTTATTAATTTTAGATGAGTTAGATGCCTTTCCTTTTGTGGGCAATGAAGTGCTTCAGGCCATAGCTAATCAGGCTTGTATTGGTCAAAAATTGTTATTGAGTGCAACACCAGACAAAGAGAGTATGAAACTTGTGAAACAAAAGAAAATAGAGCTTGTGTGTTTATTTGAAAGGCCACATAAACATCCGTTGATTGTGCCTAAAGTGATACAGGTATCTATTTTAATTCAAGTATGGATTGTAATTTATTTGTGCATAAAATTCCAAAAAGAGGGAAAACAAACATTGGTTTTTGTCCCTCGAAAAAATGATGGAAAGTGGATGAAGATAATTCTAAATTTATTTGTGAAGACAGATTTTATTCATTCTTCTACACAAAATAAAGATGAAATTTTAGATTGCTTTCGCAATAAAGAATTGAGTGCACTAGTTTGTACCACACTATTAGAAAGAGGAATCACGATTCCAAGCGTTCAAGTTGTTGTTTTTAAAGGAGATCATTCAGTCTTTACCACGGCCAGTCTTATTCAGATTTTTGGGCGTGTGGGACGAAGTTTTAAAGATCCAGAGGGAAAGGGTGTGTGTTTATGTCAAGCTTCAAGCGAATCTATCAAAGATTGTGTGAGTCAAATTACGAAGATGAACGATACTGTTTATGCTGCCACAAAAAAATGAGTGAAATTCGCAATTTTGAGATTTTCTTTTATAATGATCTTTTGATATGTCCGGATTGTTCAAAAAATTTCAAGCTACATAAACAAATCTATAATATAGATGGTATCCCTTTATATGTTCTCTATGAGTATGATGAGTTTTTAGAGAGGTTGTTTTTTCAGTATAAGGAACAAAGGGATGTTGTATTAAAAGATGTTTTTTTGTGTGAACACTTATATTTAAAGAAGATCTTTAAAAAATATTGTGTCTGTACTTTATGCAGTAGTGATGCAAAGCGCATGGAAAGAGGGTTTGAAGCAACAGTTGATATATATTCTACTTTGGATATCTTTGTGCATTCACCATTTTATAAGAAAGAAGATATAAAACAATCTTCAAAATCAAAAGCAGAAAGAGCACATATCAAAGAGATATTGGCTTTAAAAGAATTGTATCCTTTACCAAAAAAGAAAATATTGCTTGTGGATGATGTTTGTACGACAGGAAATACTTTAAGTGCTGCACAAAGCTTGATTCATCCCGACTGTATGTTTGTATTGGCGGCTCATCCATTATGGATTTTGGCAAATAAAGAAAACATAGTGGTCAAATCAAAAGGGTTTTGGTAAAATAGTTTCAAAGGGGCGATAGAAACTATGGACAAGAGAAGAAAGAATGAGAATGATGAAATTTCTCAATTATTAGATTCGTTTCAAATGGATGAAGAAGATACATTGGAACAAAAAATGGATCAATTCACAAAAAATCAAACTCGTAGTCGAGTAAATAAACATAAACCTCAACCAGAGATTTCGTTCCAGTCAAAAGAAGCGGAACCATCTCTAGGTGATACGCTTGTGGTAGGTTCGAAAGATTTGAACGAACCTAAAGAAGAAGATTTATCTGCAACTCGTACGGTCATGTGGAATGCGGATGATTTAAAGAAAGAAGCGGATTCCACAAATCAAACTGTTGTGATTGATGATGATGAGATTCAATCATTACTAGAAGAAGGAAAAGGACCTCAATTAAAAAGGGAGGTTGTAAACAAGAAAAAAAATACAAATAAGAAGGTATCTAAAAAGAATAACTCTAAGACAGGTTTGTATATTGGTTTAGGAGTTGTAGGTGTTTTATTAATTTCTTTATTGATATTTGGTGGTATCAAACTAGTAACTAGTGGATTATCGGGTTCGGATGAAAAAACGGAAGAAATCCAAAAGAAAAATTATCAGGAATTGTTAGATTTTGCGAATAGCTACAATTCATTATCTTCTAGTGAGAAGAAAGAAATTGTTGATCTTGAGAGTAAATATAATAGTTTAACTCGTAAACAAAGAGAAAAAATTGATGAGATTTTAGAGAAAGCTACGGGTAAAAACTTTAATGAATTACTTGCGAAGGCAAATAAGAAAACAAATTCTAAAAAGAAAAACAACAATACGGAGATTGCAGAAAAGAAAGCTGAATTAAAACAGAAAATCAGTGATTTAAAGAAGCAGCTTACTAAGGCGGAAGCAGATTTGTTAAGTGCTCAAAAATCACAGGAGGCTGCACAAAGCGAAGTGGATTCTTTAAAATCAAAAGTTGATTCTGCCAATTCTTCATTGTCGGATGCACAAAATGCTGTGAGTAGTGCTCAATCAGCATATGATAGTGCTAGTAGTGATTTACAGGCATGTGAAAATCGTCGCTCTGAATTAGAGAAAATTCCAAATGATCAGTTAACACAGGATCAGTATTCTGAATTACAAAAACTTTATTCAGAACATCAAGGTTTAGTAAACCAAGTTAATTCTACAAAATCAGATTTAGATAACGCGAAAGCTACTTTGTCAGCAGCACAAAAGAATTCAAACGTATCCTCTTTACAGAATAAATTGAATTCAGCTCAGAGTAAATTGGATAGTGCAAATTCAGATGTTACAGATGCACAATCAAAAGTGGATTCAATAAATTCACAAATAGATGGCTATCAAAGACAATTGGATGATTTAGATTAGGCAATACAATTATTTGTATTGTCTTTTTCTATTGTAACCTTTTAAAGTGTTGCGATTTTTGTTAGAATAGATGAGGAAAGTCAGGTGAAAATATGCGTAATGCGATTGTTCTGGCGGCTGGAAAAGGAACTCGAATGAAATCTGATCGTAGCAAGGTAATGCATACGATTATTGATCGTTCAATGTTGGCTTATATCATTGATGCTTTAAGAGCTGTATCTGTACAAAGAATTGTTGTGATTGTTGGATATCAAGCGGAAAGTATCAAAGAAGCTTTTCCAGATGTTGAATTTGCTTTGCAGCAACCCCAATTAGGTACTGGTCATGCGGTTATGCAGGCTACACAATTAAAGGATGAAGATGGAGACACATTGATTATCAATGGTGATGGTCCTTGTATTCAACCTGAGACTTTGGAAAAACTATTCCAAACAAATCAAGATGCATCATTAACTCTATTGACTTCTGTATTGGATGATGGAGCTCATTATGGTCGTATTGTTCGTGATGAAAATGGTCATGTTCAAGCGATTGTAGAGGCAAAAGATTGTACAGAAGAACAGAAGAAAATCTGTGAAATCAATGCGGGTATGTATTGTTTCAAAAATAGAGATTTATTTGATAATCTTGATAAACTAACAACAAATAATGCTCAAAATGAATATTATTTAACCGACTTAGTTAAGATTTTGGCAAACCAAGGTAAAGTTGTTAAGGGATTGGTTGTTGAAGACCGTGATGAAGTCATGGGAATTAACGATTGTGTAGAATTAAATAAGGCGTATGAATGGATGCGAAATCGAATCAACAATAACTGGATGAAAGAAGGAGTACAAATTGTAGATCCTAAGCGTACGGTTATTGGAAAAGATGTAAAAATTGGACATGATGTCATTATTCATCCAAATGTTGAAATTCTAGGTAAAACAGAAATTAAAGATTTCGTTGAGATTTTACCGGGTTCTTATTTGAATAATTCAATAATTGAAAATCATGCAGTAGTAGATTCAAGTAAAGTCGTCGATTCTTGCATAAGTGAGGGAACTGTTGTGGGACCTATGTCTTATGTAAGCAATAATAAAACTATAAAATAACCTGATAGGGTATGAGAAAGGATAAATCATGAAAAACACTGTTGTATTTGCTTTATCATCAAGCGTTGGTTTAGCAGAAGATATTTGTAAGGAATTAGGATTAGAATTAGGAAAATGTGAAGTTAAACATTTTGCGGATGGAGAAATTTTAGTTGAATTAGGTGAATCTGTTCGTGGAAAACACGTATATTTTGTACAAAGTACAAGTAAACCTGTAAACGCAAATTTAATGGAAATTCTAATTGGTATTGATGCATGTAAACGTGCTAGTGCTGCTAGTATTACTGCAATCATTCCATATTTTGGATATGCACGTCAGGATCGTAAGGCAAAACCTCGTCAACCAATTACTTCTAAATTAGTAGCTAGTTTATTAGAAAGAGCCGGAGCTGATCGTGTTGTAACAGTTGATTTACATGCTACTCAGATTCAAGGATTCTTTGATATTCCAGCAGATGATATTACTGCCAATGGATTGATTGCTGATTACTTCAAACATAAGGAAGGATTAGGAGAAATCGTTGTAGTATCTCCTGACCACGGTGGAGCTGTACGTGCTCGTAACTTAGCAAATGCATTAGGTGCACCTATCGCAATCATCGACAAACGTCGTCCAAAACCAAATGTAGCTGAAGCTATGAACTTAATTGGTGACGTTGATGGAAAGACTGCAATTATCATTGATGATATGGTAGATACAGCTGGAACATTAACTGCTGGTATCAAAATGTTAAAAGATAAAGGTGCAAAAGCTGTATATGCTTCATGTTCACATGGTATCCTTTCAGGTCCTGCTATTGAGCGTTTAAAAGCTGCTGAATTAGCTGGATTTGTTTGTACAAATACAATTGATCAAACAGAGCACCAAAAAGATTATCCAGAAATGACTGTTCTTTCAATGGCACCATTATTAGCTGGATTAATTCATGCGGTTGAAGAAAATTCTTCATTATCAGAAGTATTAGCACACGCATTTGATGACTAATATGGAAACATTGTTTATTGGGTATCCACCTTGCTCCACTTGTAAAAAAGCATATAAGACTTTGCAAGACTTAGGTATTGAGGCCACATACAGAAATATTAAAGAAGAAAATCCAACAAAAGAAGAAATTCAGAGTTGGATCGATCGAGGCGTAGAATTAAAAAAATTGTTCAATACGAGTGGTATGTTGTATCGTGAATTGAATGTAAAAGAAAAGCGACAAACATATACAGAAGAGCAATTGATAGATTTGCTTGCATCAAATGGTATGTTAGTTAAAAGACCTATTGTAATTCAGGGCGATACTATCATTATAGGAAACAAAGTTTCAGAATACGAAAACTTACAAAAATAGACCTGTCAGAAATTGACAGGTCTTTCTCTATTTAAAAATGGAATTGAAATTCTCTTCAATTTGTTTGCATGTACTTACATCATCAAGTTGTTTAATTTCACAAATTTTCTTGGCAACATATTCCACATACATAGGTTCATTTTCTTTTCCTCTATAAGGAACAGGCGTTAAATAAGGGGAATCTGTTTCTGTGATGATTCTATCGATTGGACAAACTTCAATACATTCAGGGGCGTGTCTAGCATTTTTAAAAGTGATAGGTCCCGCAAAAGAAATCATAGAATTCATTTTTAAACATTCCATCATTGTTTCTTTACTTCCACTAAAACAGTGGAAAATGATTTTTGTCTTTGCGTATTGTTTTAAAATGTCCATGCAATCTTTTGTAGATTCACGCATATGAATAGAAATAGGAAGATTGTGTTCATTTGCGATTTGAATCTGCTTAATGAATAATTCTTTTTGTAAATCATTAAAACTTGTATCCCAATAGTAATCTAAGCCAATTTCACCTAAACAATCTAAATATGGAGCTTGATTTATTAAATATTGAATATCTTTTTCCTTTATTTCTTTAGCATCACTTGGAAACCAACCAAAAGCTATTTTAAAGAACGGATATTCTTCTTTTAATTTTTTTGCACGATCTAATTCTTCGGGGCTTGTGCACATAATCATGCAAGAAGTAACGTTTTTAATTTTAATATTTTCAATAATTTCATCGATTCGACTATATAGACGATCACAAGTAATGTGACAATGACTATCTGTATACATAAATAACCTTCTTTCTTAAAATAGTATATAATTGTGTTAAAAGAGGTGCAATATGAAAGTTGGTATAGAATTAAATGTGAGCGACAAAGAGTTTTATGATGTGATGATGAAATCATTACAGGAAGAATTGAATAATGTTGCAAAGAAAAAACTAGAATTAAAAGAAGGGTTGAAATATAAGAAAAAATCAACACAAAGAAAAGGAGTTGGATCAGAAATTACAGTGCATATTAAAAGATTGGTTCCAAATGAATTATATGTGGCAACTTTTAATACAGCTATTGATCATACAACAATTTCATATAAGATTGAAGTTTTAAGTGAATCAAAAATTAAAGTAACATACGAGGAAATATATGAGAATATATCTTCACAGAATGTTCCTGCATGGAGACAAAAGATGGCTGAGAAACAATCGGCTAAAAAAGCTAAAAAGATGTTTAAAGAAATCGAAATATTTATTTTAAATGAAAGAAACAAATAATGCAGATTATTCCATAAAAGAGACCAGGTTTTCCATCTAGGTTTCTTTTTTTATATATCTGCGTTATAAATTTGGTGTAGAAAAGCTTTAACCCAACAAAAGAAGGAGGGATTGGATATGAAAAAGTTAGGTTATTTAGCAGGAGCATCATTATTGTTTGTTCCAATGCCTCTGTATGCAGCAGGAATTGGTTCTAGCAATCAAGTGTTTACTCACACTGGCTGGTTCTCAGTTATTTGTATGGCAACAATCGGTGTAGGAGTAGCTATTTGTTCAAAACATCAAAAATAATATAGAAGG